>NZ_JBSXOP010000059.1:0-154425 GCF_056859535.1 Marinobacter sp. L-46 | reverse complement strand
AAACGCTGGAAGCGAATCAAGGGGTTTGACCAACTGAAGCTGGTCGTGGACAACGTGCAGTTTCAGGATGGAATACAGGTGGAAGATCAATCTGGCAGGAACGCTGCCTGATGGTCATACACCAGATTTGACAATAACTCTCGTGTCCTTTCGTGGATTTAGTGGCAAAAAATTCTTTAATCTTTTCTTTCCGTGTTTTTCAGTGGATTCCGTGGCAAAAAAACAGTCTTTAAAGCTCCTGGCACAAGGTCATCCACCGGGCAATCCCGGCACTTCGGTATTTCTGCTTATGAAGGATGAAGTAGAAATGCCGGTCAAACTGCCGGTGGGGCACTTTCAGGGGCACCAGGCTGCCGCGTTTGAAGGCATCGGCCAGTACCACTTCTGACAGACATCCGATACCCAGGTCCGCTTCCACGGCGCGCTTGATGGCTTCGGTGTGTTCCAGCTCCAGCAATACGTTCAGGTCTGGCAGCAGGCCGTGCATGCCGCGCTCGAAGCTCTGGCGGGTGCCGGAGCCCTGTTCCCTCAGAATCCAGGTGGCGGCGCGCAGGTCGTCGTCGGTCAGTTCGCCCTTTGCTGCCAGCGGGTGGGTAGGGGAGCAGAAGGCTACCAGCCGGTCTTCCCGCCAGGGGATCACTTCCAGTTCCGATGCTTGCAGTTCGCCTTCAATCAAGCCGATGTCCAGCTCAAAGTCCCTGACCCGTTTTGCGATGGTGCTGGTGTTGGCCACTTCCAGCGATACTTTCGGCCGGGTAGGGGTATTCATGTATTGGGCCATCACGCCAACGGCCAGATAGTTACCTATGGTCAGTGTGGCACCTACTTTCAGGGCGCCGACTTCCGAGTGCTTGCTCAGGGCCTGTTCCAGTTCGGTGGCCTGGGCCAGCAGGGACTCGGCCTTGGGCCGGTACAGCCTGCCCAGCTCGTTCAGCTGCAGGCGCTTGCCTACACGGTCGAACAGCTGGATGTCGAACTGGTTTTCCAGTTCCTTAAGGGCACTGCTGGCAGCCGACTGCGACATGGCCAGGGATTCCGCAGCCCGGGTGATGTTCTGGAAGTGGGCGGCGGCAAGGAAGACTTCGAGCTGACGGAAACTGTATTTCATGATTGGTCCGGCACTGTTGCGGCTTTTTTAATGGGTGGGGCCATATTATCGATAAAATCGAACAGGTTTATGAGAACAGCCTGTTTTGTCGATTTCAAGCAAAAGGTTAAACTGGTTACCAATTGATGACTGACCGCAAATAATCTGGCGAGGGCTCCATGAGCAATATGATGAAAGAAACCGTGACCAGTGTGCATCACTGGAACGACACCTTGTTCAGTTTCAAAACCAGCCGGGACCCGGCCTTCCGTTTCAAGAACGGCCACTTTGTGATGATCGGTCTGGAAACCGATGGCAAGCCGCTGATGCGTGCCTACAGCATTGCCAGTGCCAATTACGAGGAAGAACTGGAGTTCTTCTCTATCAAAGTGCCCGATGGCCCGCTGACTTCCCGCCTGCAGCAGATCAAGATAGGTGACGAGATCCTGGTCAGCCGCAAGCCCACCGGCACCCTGGTGCTGGATAACCTGTTGCCGGGCCGCAACCTGTGGCTGATTAGCACCGGTACCGGACTGGCGCCGTTTATGAGCATAATCAAAGACCCGGAAGTGTACGAAGCCTTTGATAAGGTGATCCTTACCCACGGCGTGCGCTACGTGTCTGAGCTGGCGTACCAGCAAGAGATCGACGAATTGCCGGAGAATGAATTCTTTGGCGAGATGGTGTCCGGCAAGCTGCTGTACTACCCGACCGTTACCCGGGAGCCGTTCCGCAACCAGGGCCGCCTGACTGAAGCCATGAAAACCGGCAAGATCACGCGGGATCTGGGCCTGCCGGACTTCGATATCGAGCAGGACCGCTTCATGATTTGCGGCAGCCCGAGCATGCTCAAGGATACCTGCAACATCCTCAACGACATGGGCTTTAAAGAAGCCCGTGGCGGCGACATGGGCCACTATGTTATCGAACGGGCATTTGTAGAGCAGTAATGAAGCCACTGATTTCGCTGTTGCTGACGGCCATGCTGCTGCCCTTGTCCGGGTGCGATGCGGACCGGGACCCGGTGACGGCGGACTCGCTGGCCCTCAAGCCTGCCCAGCTGGACTGGGTGGGCCAGAAAATCTTCGCCAACGAATGCGCCAGCCGGTTTGACTGCCTGGTGCATTGGAATGAAGGCGAAGCCTTTCCGTCTCTGGGTATCGGGCATTTTATCTGGTATCCGGAGGGGGGAGAGGGTCGATTCACAGAAAGTTTTCCCCAGCTTATCCGCTACATGGTGCAACGCCAGGCCAAGGTGCCAGACTGGTTGCGCAACCTCGAGCCCTTCGATGCGCCCTGGCCCGACCGGGCTGCGTTTCTCGCCCTGGAAGATTCTGCCAGGATTGCCGAGTTGAGAGAGTTTCTGGCCGGAACCCAGGGGCTTCAGGCGGAGTTCATTTTTCGACGGGCAGCGGAATCTCTGGGCAAGATCGTGGAGGCCGCTCCGGAGAATCGCCAGGAGCAGGTAAGTGCTCATCTGGAAGCCTTGAGTGCCACTCCCGGCGGCGTATACGCCCTTATGGATTATGTGAACTTCAAGGGAGAGGGGCTGGCAGAAGGTGAGCGTTACCAGGGCCAAGGCTGGGGGCTGTTGCAGGTATTGCTGGAGATGGACGCGGCCGGTGATAAAACGGAACTGCAGTCGTTCCGGGAAGCCGCCGGCCGAGTGCTTACCCGGCGGGCAGAGAATGCCGAGAATCCGATTGAGCGGGAACGCTGGCTGCCAGGCTGGCTGAAGCGGCTGGAAACCTATCGGGAGCCGGCGGGCGGCCCCGAATCATAGCGGGACTTTCTTCAGTTCCGGTTCCTGTCCTGAACGGGCTTCCAGCCACCAAACGTGCGTGTCCCAGTCACCCAGAACAATCCTCCGGGCGGGTTCGCCGTTGGCTTCCAGGTCATGGATGGCCGGGCGGTGAGTGTGGCCGTGGATCATCAGCTGTACGCCATGATGTTCAAGCTCTTTCACCACTTCTTCGGGCGTGACATCCATGATGTCTTCGGCTTTGCCCTGATTCTTGGCCATGGACATCTGGCGCAGCTGTCGCGCCATCTGCTGGCGGTCTTCCAGTGGGCGGGCCAGCATCATTTTCTGCATCTGCGGATTGCGCATGTTGGCCCGGAACTTCTGGTATTCCACATCGGCGGTGCACAGGCTGTCGCCATGCATCAGCAGGGCAGGGGTGCCGTACAGGTCTATCACGGTGGGGTCGTCCAGCAAGGTGGCGCCGGCCCGCTCGCAGTAGTCGTTGCCGATCAGGAAGTCACGGTTGCCGTGCATCAGAAAAATCTCTGTGCCGCTGTCCCGTACTTCACGGAGCGCTGCGGCTACCTGTTCCTGTAGCGGCGTGCGTTCGTCGTCGCCAATCCAGGCTTCAAAGAAGTCGCCCAGAATGTACAGCTGCTCCACACCCATGGCGTGGGTTTTCAGGAACCCGAGAAAAGCGCCCGTGATGTCCGGGCGCGATTCTTCCAGGTGCAGGTCGGAGATAAACAGCGTGGTCACGCGTCCTCCAGAACCTCGGCCTTCTCGATAACCACGTCCTCGAAGGGAACGTCCTGGTGGCCGGCGTTCATGGTGGTGCGAACGGCGCGGATCTGATTCACCGTGTCCATGCCGTCAACAACCTTACCGAACACGCAGTAACCCCAGCCTTCGGCATTCTTGGCAGTGTGGTCCAGGAAGCCGTTGTCCTGCACGTTGATGAAGAACTGGGCAGTTGCGGAGTGCGGGTCCATGGTGCGGGCCATGGCGATGGTGCCGGTTTTGTTGCTCAGGCCGTTGTCGGCTTCGTTCTGGATCGGCTCGCGGGTTTTGCGCGGAGTCATGCCCGGCTCGAAGCCGCCGCCCTGGATCATGAAATTGCTGATTACCCGGTGGAAGATCAGGCCATCGTAGAAACCTTCACGAACATACTGTTCGAAGTTCTTGGCGGTTTCCGGCGCGTTTTGGTAGTCCAGTTCCAGTTTGATATCACCGAGGTTGGTTTTCAGCAGAATCATCAGGGCTTCCTGTAGTTTGAGGTCGGAATGATCAAAGTCGCTATTGTACTGAAGAGTTTCGTTGTGTGCATGAGTCCTGAGACTATTTGTGAGTATAATAGGCGGTTTCGTGCGACACGTTATCGTGTCGTGTGATTGGTGGTAGCTAGCCTTGGCACCAGAAATCATTGATATTCAATGATTTGAAGCCGAAAATAGCATACTAAGCATAGCTGAATAGCTAAACTGGGCGAACAGCTCAGGAAAAATATCGGACCATCCGATACAAGAAATCTACGGCTATCCGATCAATAAGTGATCGATTTTCGTGATTTCTTAAAGCTGAAGGACAATTTTTTGTAAAAAATTGTTACAGAGCACGAAGCCCTACCTATAGGGGATCACGACCCCTACGGGGTTCGTGCGCCCTCTAAATAGGTTACTGAGTGCAATGTCTCTAAAGTCGCGAGACTTGAGTGCTTAGTATCCAACCACGCGGAGCGAAAGCTCTGTCTGTTAATGTCCGGCTGATCGCCTGCCTGGCGAAAGGTATCGGATCCTCGCATGTACCTGCGAGTTCACTACGACGGCATGCTATTGGGGCCAACCCGATGGTGTGAAGCCCGTCTGACAATGTCGCATTCCCAGAGATTATCCAACTCGGCGACGAGATGGATATCAACTCCGAATCGCACGGAGTTGGTGCGGCTAGTGACCCCTCCCTACGGTTAACACATGTGAATCATCGACAAACCCATCGTAACTATTGACGGGCCTACGGCGATTATCGGCCCCAGCCAAAAATCGGCAACGCGGTTGGTCATTACTGTGGAACTAAGTGATGCGGTACCGAAGAACCGCCGGTGGATAGATGGAACCTACGGGGATGGATTGGTGACAGACAGGGAACGTGGAAACCCTGATCTCTGGCCCAGCAAAGGGCAGGCAACGCGCAAGCGAAGCTGATCAGAGTGAGGAGTAGGAAGGTGCAAAAAGCAAATGGCTGGCTGTAATGGCGAGCATAGCGGCTGAAACACGCCGACGTGGGAAACCATGGCTGACGTGCACCTGGTCTATTAGCGTGATGACACTTGCCGATTTCGGCGAGGATTAAAGCAACGAACCCGAGGGGGTAGATATCCCCCTCGGGGGACATCTGCCTCCGGAGGATTCTTTAAATTCCTCAAGGAGGACAGTATGAAAACAAATCTGGCTTACCCAGAAACGTCTGCGTCTTCCAGCAGCAGGGTAACATCTTGGCAAGAGGTTCCTTGGGCCACGGTGGAAACCACTGTTCGAAAAACGCAGTTGAGAATCGCGCAGGCGGCAAAAGACGAAAACTGGCGGAAGGTAAAACGCCTCCAACGGTTGTTAGTCAGCTCGTTCTACGGCCGATGTTTGGCCGTTAAACGAGTAACCGAAAACCAGGGCAAAAAAACGCCCGGAGTGGACGGTATCACCTGGGGGACGCCCAGTGCCAAATGGTGTGCTGTACAAAGTCTGTCAGAGAAACGCGGCTATCGACCCAAGCCCCTAAAACGGGTATGGATTCCAAAGCCCGGCAAAAAGGAGAAGCGTCCGCTTGGCATTCCAGTCATGCTGGATCGTGCCATGCAAGCGCTTCATGTCCTTGCCCTTGAACCCGTTGTTGAGGTCACAAGCGATCCGAAATCCTATGGGTTTCGACCAGATCGCTCGACGGCCGACGCGATGGTGGAGCTTTTCCATCTGCTGGCACCGCAAACCGGTGCGCAGTGGATTCTGGAAGCCGACATCAAGGGGTTCTTTGACAACATCAACCATGAGTGGCTGAGTCGCAATGTCTGTATGGACAAGGCAATCCTCAGAAAGTGGTTGAAAGCCGGGGTTATCGACCGGCAACAGTACTCGGCTACCACAGCCGGAACACCACAGGGCGGGATCATTTCGCCTAGCTTGGCAAACGCCACTCTGAACGGCCTGGAAGCTCAACTGAAATGCCATCTGGCTGATCAGCTTGGAAAAACAAAAGCCGGGAAGAGAAAGGTGCATGTGATACGGTATGCGGATGACTTCGTCGTACTAGCAGACTCCAAAGAGCTGTTGGCGGACGTCATCAAGCCTTGGATAGAGCAATTCCTTGCACAGCGAGGCGTTGAACTGTCACAAGCGAAAACGCACCTGACTCACATCACCGAGGGGTTCGACTTTCTGGGGTGGAATTTCAGAAAGTATGTGCCGAAATCGCCGTACCGGAAGCCAAAGCTGCTGATCAAGCCCTCAAAGAAGAGCGTGAAAACGTTCTATCGGAGGGTAAGCGATGTCATTAAAAGCAGCGGCGCGCTAACGCAAGAGGCGCTCATCGCGCAACTGAACCCGATGCTGCGGGGGTGGGCCAGTTACCATTCCCCAGTCGTGGCGAAGGAAATCTTCAGTAAACTGGAAAATCTGATTTTCTGGCGACTCTGGAGGTGGGCAAAACGCAGGCATCCGAATAAGTCCGCTAATTGGATCAGGAAGAAATACTTCCATCACATAGGCGGTCGGAAACGGGTATTTGCGTACCCCTACATAAATCGCAGAGGGGAGAGGGCCTACCGGGAACTGTATTACCTGCCTGGAACGCCCATCGTGCGCCATAAACGTCTACCGGTTGATTATCAGCCCTATGACGTAGAGCACGAACTGAAGTGGGAAGCTCTCAGAGTTCAGCGGCAACGGCACAAACTGCGTTTCCGTAAACAGATCATGAGCCTGTATATCCGGCAAAAAGGACTCTGTGCACTCTGTGGGCAACCGGTGACGGAGGTAACAGGCTGGCACGACCATCACATCATTCGACGTGTGGACGGCGGCCCCGATACCTTACAGAATCGGGTACTACTTCATCCCAACTGCCACGCCCAGGTTCATAGCCAGGGCGGAACAAAGGTGACTCTTAAGTGGAGCGGCATTAGAATGCGCTCTACTGAGCGAGCTGCCGGTCAGGCGAAGGCCTGACTTAAATAGGCTTGAGCCGTATGCGGGGAAACTCGCACGTACGGTTCTTAGGGGGGGATGGGCCAGTAATGGCCTGTCCCTACCCGACACGGAGCCTTCGGATTGCTCCCATGTTTCATCCCCCGTTGACAGAGATTGTATGAGCGCCGAGTCGAAGAAAGCCCACAACTTTATTCAAAGCCTGATCGAAGATGCCATCGCCAAGGGCGAGCACACCGGCACGGTCGTTACCCGTTTTCCGCCGGAGCCCAATGGATATCTGCACGTTGGTCACGCCAAGTCCATTTGCCTGAACTTCGGCATTGCCGAAACCTTCGGTGGCGAATGCAACCTGCGCTTTGATGACACCAACCCGGAAAAAGAAAGCCAGGAGTATATCGACGCCATCAAGCAGGATGTCGAGTGGCTGGGTTACAAATGGGCAGACGAAGTACTCTACGCTTCCGATTACTTTGACCAGCTGTATTTATTCGCGGAAGAGCTGATCCAGAAGGGCAAGGCCTATGTGTGCGCGCTGAATGCCGAACAGATGGCCGAGTACCGGGGTTCCCTGAAAGAGCCGGGCAAGAACAGCCCGTACCGGGACCGTCCGGTGGAAGAGAGCCTGCAGTTGTTCCGGGATATGCGCGACGGCAAGTTCCAGAACGGCGAGCTGGTGTTGCGGGCCAAGATTGACATGGCCTCCCCGAACATCAACATGCGGGACCCGATCCTGTACCGCATTCGCTATGCCGACCACCACCAGACCGGCAGCAAGTGGTGCATCTACCCGATGTACGACTTTACCCACCCGATTTCCGATGCCCTGGAAGGGATTACCCATTCCCTGTGTACCCTGGAGTTTGAAGATCACCGGCCGCTGTACGACTGGGTGCTGGATAACATCACCATTCCGTGCCACCCGCGCCAGATCGAATTTGCCCGGCTCAACCTGAACTACACCATCACCAGCAAGCGCAAGCTGAAGCGGCTGGTGGACGAAAACGTGGTCGACGGCTGGAACGATCCCCGGATGCCGACCATTTCGGGCATGCGTCGCCGTGGCTATACCCCGGAATCCATCCGCAGCTTCTGCGACATGATCGGTGTGAACAAGGCTGGCGGTACCGTGGATGTGGGCATGCTGGAATATGCCATTCGCGAAGACCTGAACGACCGGGCACCCCGCGCCATGTGCGTGATGCGGCCGCTCAAGGTAACCCTGACCAACTACCCGGCCGACCAGGTTGAAACCCTGACCCTGCCGGTGCACCCGCAGAAGCCGGATATGGGCGAGCGGGAAGTCACCTGGAGCCAGACCCTGTACATCGACCGGGAAGACTTCGAGATGGAACCACCGCGCAAGTGGAAGCGGCTGGCTCCGGACCAGGCAGTGCGCCTGCGCGGCGGTTACGTGATGACCTGCAAAGAGGTTGTGCGTGATGACAGCGGCGAGATTGTCGAGCTGAAGTGCGAATACGATCCGAACACCCTGGGCGTGAACCCCGAAGGCTACAAGCCTAACGGCGTGATTCACTGGGTATCGGCCAGTGACAGCGTTGAGTCCGACATCAATCTGTACGACCGCCTGTTCAACCACGAGAATCCGGACAGCGACAAGGAAGGCGACTTCCTGGACCACCTGAACCCGGACTCCCTGGTGGTGCTGAAGGGCGCGCGGGTAGAGAAGAGCCTGGCCGAGCCGCGCACCGACCTGCCGTACCAGTTCGAGCGGGAAGGTTATTTCTTCTGCGACCAGGAACTGACCGCCAAGGCCGGCAAGCCGGTGTTTAATCGTACCGTGACCCTGAGGGATTCCTGGGGCAAGGGAGGCAATTAATGCGCATCTACAACACGCTGACGCAGCAAAAGGAAGAGTTCAAAACCATCGAGCCGGGCAAGGTGCGCATGTATGTGTGCGGCATGACGGTTTACGACTACTGCCACCTGGGCCATGCCCGGGTGCTGGTGGCCTTCGATGTGATTACCCGGTACCTGCGCCACCGTGGTTATGATGTGCACTACGTGCGCAACATTACCGATATCGACGACAAGATCCTGCGTCGGGCGGACGAAAACGGTGAGGTCTACACCGACCTGACCGGCCGCATGATCCACGCCATGCACGAAGACGAAGCGCGTCTGGGCGTGCTGGCGCCCAATGATGAGCCCCGGGCGACGGCGTACATCGACGATATCATCGCCATGATCCAGACCCTGATTTCCGGTGGCCACGCCTATGCGGCTGACAACGGCGATGTGTACTTTGCGGTGGATTCGTTCCCGGATTACGGCAAGCTCAGCAAGAAAAAGCTGGAAGACCTGCTGGCAGGTGCCCGGGTGGATGTGCAGGAAGCCAAGCGCAGCCCGGCCGACTTCGCCCTGTGGAAAGCCGCCAAGCCGGGCGAGGTGAGCTGGGATTCACCCTGGGGTGAAGGCCGACCTGGCTGGCACATCGAGTGCTCTGCCATGTCTACCAAGTGCCTGGGTGATACCTTCGATATCCACGGCGGCGGCCCGGACCTGCTGTTCCCGCACCACGAGAACGAGATTGCCCAGTCCGAGTGCGCCACTGGCCACAAGTTTGTGCACACCTGGATGCACGCCGGCGCCATTCGTGTAAATAAAGAAAAGATGTCCAAGTCTCTGGGCAACTTCTTCACCATCCGCGAGATCCTGGAAAAATACCCGGCGGAAGTGGTGCGCTACTTCCTGGTGTCCAGCCACTACCGCAGCCAGGTCGACTATTCCGAAGACAACCTGGCCGAAGCTGGCCGCACGCTGACCAAGCTGTATCACGCCCTGCGTGGCATTACGCCGGCCAAAGAAGCCGATGTGCCGGAGTCCGACCATGATCGTCGGTTTGCCGAGGCTATGGAGGACGATTTCAACACCGCCGGCGCCATTGCTGTGTTGCACGCGGTAGCTAATGACATCAACCATCAGCGCCGGGGAGGTGACGAAGAGGCTGCCAAGCGCAGTGCGGCCGTGTTGGTGCGTTTGGGTGCGGTGCTGGGCTTGCTGCAGCAGGACCCGGAAGCGTTCTTCCAGGCGGATACCGGCAGTGAGCTGACGGCGGAAGATATCGAGGCGATGATCCAGGCCCGCGCCGACGCGCGCAAGGGGAAGGATTTTGCCGAAGCAGACCGCATTCGCGATGAACTGCTGGACAAGGGCATTATCCTGGATGACAGCCGGGAAGGAACCACCTGGCGCCGCGCCTGAGATCCGGTTGATACACATAAAGTCGCATTGTGCTGAGTGGGAATGACCTTGTAGGGATTTTCACGTACAATACGCCGCTCAAATACTAATGCCCCCGCACCTGGTGCGCTAAGGGGGGGTCGGGAAACATAACCCATCGAGGCAAGCAACGATGACAGAACGCGTTCAAGTTGGCGGCATTCAGATCGCCAAGAATCTGTACGATTTCGTAAACAACGAAGCGATCCCGGGTACCGGCGTTGACGCTGACAAATTCTGGGCCGAGTTCGACAAGATTGTGAACGAGCTGGCTCCGCGCAACCGCGACCTGCTGGTCAAGCGCGACGAGATCCAGGAAAAAATGGACACCTGGAACCGTGATCATAAAGGCCAGAAGCTGGACATGGCCGAGTACAAGGCTTTCCTGAAAGAGATCGGTTACCTGGTTGACGAGCCGGCGGATTTCAAAATTTCTACCGCCAACGTAGACCCGGAAATCGCCACCATGGCCGGCCCGCAGCTGGTTGTGCCGATCATGAACGCCCGTTTCGCGCTGAACGCCGCCAATGCCCGTTGGGGTAGCCTTTACGATGCCCTGTACGGCACCGATGCTATTTCCGAGGAAGGCGGTGCCGAGAAAGGCCGTGGTTACAACCCGGTTCGTGGTGCCAAGGTTATCGAGTGGGCCCGCAAACTGCTGGACGGCTCCGCGCCCCTGGCTTCCGGCAGCCATAAAGATGCCGCAAAATACTACATCGACGGCGGCAAGCTGGCGGTAAAACTGCAGAACGGTGAAGTGACCGGCCTGAAAGACGAGTCCGGCTTTGTGGGTTACACCGGCGCTGCCGATGCACCTACCGGTATTCTGCTGGTGAAGAACGGCATGCACTTCGAAATCCAGGTCGATGCCAGCCATCCCATCGGTAAAGACGACGGTGCCAACGTTAAAGACGTTCTGATGGAGTCAGCCCTGACCACCATCATGGACTGCGAAGACTCCGTAGCTGCGGTAGATGCCGACGACAAGGTTCTGGCCTACAAAAACTGGCTGGGCCTGATGAAGGGCGACCTGGAAGAGTCCTTCGAGAAAGGCGGTCAGATGATGACCCGCCGCATGAACGGCGACCGCACCTACACCGGTGCTGACGGCAGCGAAGTTACCCTGAAGGGCCGCAGCCTGCTGTTCGTTCGTAACGTAGGCCACCTGATGACCAACCCCGCTATCCTGCTGAAAGACGGCAACGAAATTCCGGAAGGTCTGCTGGATGGCCTGGTCACTTCCCTGATTGCGATTCACGACCTGAAAGGCGACGGCAAATTCCAGAACAGCACCAAGGGTTCTGTGTACATTGTTAAGCCCAAGCAGCACGGCCCGGAAGAAGTAGCCTTCACCAACGAATTCTTCGGCCGCGTTGAAGATGCCCTTGGCCTGCCGCGCTTTACCCTGAAAGTCGGCATTATGGACGAAGAGCGTCGCACCACGGTTAACCTGAAAGCCTGTATCCACGCTGCCAAAGAGCGCACCGTGTTTATCAATACCGGCTTCCTGGACCGTACCGGCGACGAGATTCACACCTCCATGGAGCTGGGTCCGTTTATCCGTAAGGGTGAGATGAAGCAGGCGGCCTGGATCAGCGCCTACGAACAGTGGAACGTGGACATCGGCCTGGAAACCGGCCTGTCTGGTGTTGCCCAGATCGGTAAGGGCATGTGGGCCATGCCAGACCTGATGGCTGGCATGCTGGAAGCCAAGATCGGTCATCCGAAAGCGGGTGCCAACACGGCATGGGTTCCGTCTCCGACTGCCGCCACCCTGCACGCCACGCACTACCACAAGGTGAATGTGTTCGACGTACAGAAAGAGCTGGCTAACCGCGAGCGCGCGTCTCTGGACGACATTCTGACTGTGCCGGTGATGGAAGATCCGTCTGCCCTGACGGCCGAAGACATCCAGCAAGAGCTGGACAACAACGCCCAGGGTATCCTCGGCTACGTAGTTCGCTGGATCGATTCCGGCGTTGGCTGCTCCAAGGTGCCGGATATTAACGACATCGGCCTGATGGAAGACCGCGCAACCCTGCGTATCTCTTCCCAGCTGCTGACCAACTGGCTGTACCACGGTATCTGCACCGAAGAGCAGATCATGGAAACCATGAAGCGCATGGCTGCCGTGGTCGACAAGCAGAACGCCGGCGATGCCGGGTACCGCAACATGGCGCCGAACTTCGACGACAGCATTGCCTTCCAGGCGGCTGTGGACCTGGTTCTGAAAGGTCGCGAACAGCCGGCCGGCTATACTGAGCCGCTGCTGCACGCCTATCGTCAGAAGGCGAAAGCCAAGTACGGTCAGTAAGACCGGACACAAAAAACCCCGCCTCGGCGCAAGGCGTTTGCCTTAAGTGTGGCTGGCAAAATAGAGAAGAGGCGGAACTCATTGTTTCGCCTCTTCTTTTTTGCGTTTGTCATTTATGGTTTTTAGGAAAGATATTTTTCCAGAAATTTAGGTGTCCAAGATTGCTGAAAGCCGCTCACTGAACGGCTTTCGAGTAATTGCCAGTTTTTCTGGCAACACATAAGGTAAACGCCTTGGCCTCGGCGGGGTTTTTTAATGCCTGGCTAAAAGCTAGACGTCTGCATGCAGCACATCCGCCGCATACAAGGTGTTCTCCAGCAGCGTGGCAATGGTCATGGGCCCCACACCACCGGGAACCGGGGTAATGTAAGCGGCCCGCGCGGCTGCCGCCTCAAAGTCCACGTCGCCACACAGTTTTCCATCGGGCATCCGGTTAATGCCTACATCAATCACCGTAGCGCCGGGTTTTACCCATTCGCCCTTGATGATGCCGGGTTTGCCCACGGCGGCGACCAGGATGTCGGCTTCGCTGACAAACTTCTCCAGGTTGTCGGTAAAGCGGTGACATACCGTAGTGGTGGCGCCTTTGAGTAGTAATTCCATGCACATGGGGCGGCCAACGATGTTGGAGGCGCCCACAATTACGGCGTGCTGGCCTTTATAGGGTGTGCCAACGGAATCCAGCAGGGTAATCACGCCAGCCGGTGTGCAGGGGCGCAGGGCGGGCTTGCGCTGCATCAGGCGGCCGATGTTGTAGGGGTGGAAGCCGTCCACATCTTTGTCCGGACGAATTTTTACCAGGATCGGGTCTGCGTCCAGGTGTGAGGGCAGGGGAAGCTGTACCAGGATGCCGTCTACCGTCGGGTTTTCGTTCAGCTCGTCTACCAGGGCTTCCAGAGCCTGCTGGGAGGTGTCTGCGGGCAGGTCGTAAGACAGTGAAAGGATACCGGCCTGTTCGCAAGCCTTGCGCTTGTTGCCTACATAAACCTGCGAGGCGGGATCGTTGCCGACCAGGACCACGGCCAGGCCTGGTACACGAAGCCCCTTCTGTTTGCGGGCTTCCACGCCGGCAGCAACCCGCTGCCGGACCTGTGCGGCAATGTCTTTTCCGTTAATCAGTTTGGCGCTCATGTTTCCGTCTTGTCGGTTGGGCATGAATAGTGGTGAAGTGAGGCCGCGCATTGTCTCATGCTTCGGCGTGAACGCCAATGTGGCTTCCCGGAGGGAACCTTTGCCGGGGCAGGCAGTCTTCTGAATCAACGTTATACGCAGGTTTTTTAAAAACCATGTTGACGGATGCCTCAGGCGCCGGTAATATGCGCGCCAACTTTGCTGAGGCACTTGTTGTTCAGTTAACGGGGTATAGCGCAGTCTGGTAGCGCGCCTGCTTTGGGAGCAGGATGTCGGGAGTTCGAATCTCTCTACCCCGACCATTTTTCTGGATGTTCAGGTGGGCGAACGGTCAAGCGCCCGTAGCTCAGCTGGATAGAGCATCCGCCTTCTAAGCGGATGGTCGCAGGTTCGAGTCCTGCCGGGCGCGCCATACTGCTCGACGCAGGTTGGCACCGGACTCGCCGAACCAGCAAAGTTGAAGTAAGCAGATGCGTACCGTAAGGTACCTCCCTGATGTGGTGGACGTAGCTCAGTTGGTAGAGCTCAGGATTGTGACTCCTGCGGTCGAGGGTTCGAACCCCTTCGTCCACCCCACTTTTCCCCTTGTTTGTTTCCGCGGTTCTGACCTTCCTGTTACGGGATCAGTCCTGCGCCGGATACGCGAGAGTGGCGGAATTGGTAGACGCACTGGATTTAGGTTCCAGCGGGGCAACCCGTGAGAGTTCAAGTCTCTCCTCTCGCACCACCCTTTCTTTTTTCTGATTTGTCCCCATCTTTTGTCCAGTCCGGTTGTGGTGCTGGTCTCAATCCGTTATTCCGGCGTGTCGGGTGATTCTCTCGGCAGGGTAAACCGTGATAAACTACCGGCTTTTAATTTTGCGTTCCTTTGAGGTGAATCGCTTCATTCGGGATTTTGTTTTAATTTTCATTCACATACAGAATCTGTAATTTGAGGATCTTCCATGCAAGTGTCTGTTGAAACGACCTCCAACATCGAGCGTCGCATGACGATTGGTGTGCCCGCCCAGGAAATCGACCAGGCGGTCCAGAAACGCCTGCAGGAAACTGCCCGTACTGTTCGCCTGAACGGTTTCCGCCCTGGCAAGGTGCCCATGAGCGTGGTCAAGCGTCGTTTCGGTGACAGCATCCGCCAGGAAATTGTTGGCGAGGTTATGCGCGACAACTACATCAAGGCACTGCAGGAGCAGGACGTTAACCCGGCTGGCTGGCCGCGGTTCGAGCCGAAGACCATGGAAGAGGGCAAAGACCTCGAGTTCGTGGCTATCTTCGAAGTGCTGCCGGAAATCGAACTGGGCGACCTGAGCAAGGTTGAAGTCGAGAAGCCGGTGTCTGAAGTGACTGACAAAGACATCGATACCATGATCGATAACCTGCGTCGTCAGCAGGCCACCATGAAGGAAGTGAAGCGCAAGTCCAAGAACAAGGACGTTGTGACCATCGACTTCAAAGGCTCCATCGACGGTGAAGAGTTTGAAGGCGGCTCCGCTGAAAGCCATCGCCTGACCCTGGGCTCCGGCCAGATGATTCCGGGCTTCGAGAAGGGCATTGTTGGCGGTAAGGCCGGCGAAGAGCTGGAAATCGACGTAGAATTCCCGGCGGATTACCACAACGAAGACCTGGCCGGTAAGCCTGCCAAGTTCGCTATCACTATCCACAAGGTTGAAGAGCCTCAGCTGCCCGAGCTGGACCAGGAGTTCTTCAAGCGTTTCGGTATCGAAGCCGAAGACGAAGCCGCCTTCCGTGAGGAAGTGAAGAAGAACATGGAGCGCGAGCTCAAGCAGGCGGTTTCCAACAAGGTCAAGAACGACGTTGTTGAAGGCCTGCTGGCGACCACCGAGCTGGACATTCCGTCTGCCCTGGTAGACCAGGAAATCGACCGTCTGCGCCAGGACGCTGTTCAGCGTTTCGGTGGCCAGGTTGACTTCCAGCAGCTGCCGAAGGAAATCTTTGAAGACCAGGCCAAGCGCCGCGTGAAGACCGGCCTGCTGTTCCAGGAAGTGGTCAAGAAGAACGACCTGAAGGCCGACGACGCCAAGGTTGAAGAGAAAATCCAGGAAATCGCTTCTACCTACGAGCAGCCGGACGAGGTTATCGCCCACTTCAGCAGCAACCCGGACCAGAAGGCCCAGGTTGAGTCTTCTGTACTGGAAGATGCCGTGGTTGACCACGTCCTGGCCCAGGCCAAGGTGACCGAGAAGAAAATGAAGTACGAAGAAGCGGTAGCCGCTGGTCAGCAGCAGCGCTGATCAGGCCCGGGCCTGGTGCCCGGTGCCGCTTTCTGGAAACAGCCGGCGTGTCCGGCTGTTTTCATCTGGGCTTACTGCTGGCAGAGTATAAGTATTCAGGGGTGTCCTGATCGCCGATTCAGGATATCCTCCGCAGAAGTCCATGCCCATTGTCCATAAGGAGTTCAGGCGCACATGACGCAGAAACCGTTTGATGGCCCTACAATGATAACCAGCGCCGGTCTGGTGCCGATGGTAATTGAACAGACGGCACGTGGAGAGCGTTCCTTCGACATTTATTCACGTCTGCTCAAGGAGCGGGTGATTTTCCTGGTTGGCCCGGTTGAAGATCACATGGCGAACCTTGTGGTTGCCCAGCTGCTGTTCCTGGAATCCGAAAACCCGGACAAAGATATCCACCTGTACATCAACAGCCCAGGTGGCTCCGTAACTGCGGGCATGTCTATCTACGACACCATGCAGTTCATCAAGCCGGACGTTTCTACCCTGTGTATTGGCCAGGCGGCCAGCATGGGTGCTTTCCTGCTTGCCGGTGGTGCCAAGGGCAAGCGTGCCTGCCTGCCCAATTCCCGCGTGATGATCCACCAGCCGCTGGGCGGATATCAGGGCCAGGCAACGGATATCGAGATCCACACCCGCGAGATCCTGAAGATTCGCCATACCCTGAACTCCATTCTGGCCCACCATACCGGCCAGGATCTGGAGACCATCGCCCGTGATACCGACCGTGATAATTTCATGGACCCGGTCCAGGCGAAGGAGTACGGGTTGATCGATACAGTACTTGATAAGCGCGTATCGAATAACTAATACTGAAAGTCATCGCATCATCCCTGGTCGGCGTACTGTTTGATTGCGCCGACCAACGAAGAACAGAGGTATTTCAATGGCAGATGAAAGAAACGGCAGAGGCGACGATAACGGCAAGTTGCTGTACTGCTCGTTTTGTGGAAAGAGCCAGCATGAAGTCCGTAAGCTCATTGCAGGGCCCTCGGTGTTCATCTGCGACGAGTGTGTAGACCTGTGTAACGACATTATTCGGGAAGAAATCCAGGAAAATGCCCAGGAAGAGGCCAGCGACCGGCTGCCTACCCCTGCGGAAATCCGGGAGACCCTGAACGAATATGTGATCGGCCAGGATCGCGCCAAGGTGGTTCTGTCTGTAGCGGTGTACAACCACTACAAGCGTCTGCGTTATGGTGAAGGCAAGAGCGACGTTGAGCTGGGCAAGAGTAACATCCTGCTGATCGGGCCGACCGGTAGCGGTAAGACCTTGCTGGCCGAAACCCTGGCCCGCATGCTGAATGTGCCGTTTACCATTGCCGATGCCACCACGCTGACCGAGGCCGGTTATGTGGGTGAGGATGTTGAAAACATCATCCAGAAGCTGCTGCAGAAGTGCGACTACGATGTCGACAAGGCCCAGCGCGGCATTGTGTACATCGATGAAATCGACAAGATTTCCCGCAAGTCTGACAACCCCTCCATTACCCGGGATGTTTCCGGTGAGGGTGTTCAGCAGGCACTGCTCAAGCTGATTGAAGGCACGGTAGCATCGGTTCCGCCCCAGGGTGGCCGCAAGCATCCGCAGCAGGAGTTCCTGCAGGTTGATACCACCAACATGCTGTTTATTTGTGGTGGTGCCTTCGCTGGCCTGGAAAAGGTGATTCAGGAACGGTCCGAGCGCAGCTCCATCGGTTTCTCCGCTACGGTGAAGAGCCCGGACGACAGCAAGAACACCGGCGACATCATCCGTGATGTGGAGACCGAAGACCTTGTGAAGTTCGGCCTGATTCCCGAGTTCGTCGGTCGTTTGCCGGTTGTGGCAACCCTGACCGAGCTGGACGAAGAGGCCCTGGTGCAGATCCTGACCGAGCCCAAGAACGCACTGACCAAGCAGTACCAGAAGCTGTTCGATATGGAAGGTGTGGAGCTGGATTTCCGGGAAGACGCCCTGCGCGCGGTGGCCAGAAAGGCCATGGAACGCAAGACCGGTGCCCGGGGCCTGCGCTCCATCATGGAAGCCACTCTGCTGGATACCATGTACCAGATTCCATCCGAGCACGATGTGTCCAAGGTGGTGATTGATGAAAGCGTGATCAAGGGCGATTCCGAGCCCTTCAAGATCTACGCCAGCAGCGATCACGCCAAGGCGGTACCGGAAGACTGATTTCCGGACCGTCATGGTGCATCAGACAAAGGGGCGGCAACTTCTCTATAGTACATAGAACTGTGTAAATTTGATAAAAACCCCCTTAATTGGGGGTTTCTTTTTCCTGAAGACTGCACTATATATATAGTAAATAATGTGTAATTTGTGTAGGATTCAAGGATGTTTGCAACGAAGGTTACAGCCAAGGTAGTTCAGGATAACAGTGGAGTAACCACAGAGATCCCGGTCATTCTGACCGACCAAGGGGTTTTGGGGTCGGTCACAGATTATGTGCTTAGCCTTCACCTAAATGGCATCTCATTTTCAACAATCACCAACCATATTCAGTCGATTAGACTCCTCATCGAGTTCATGGATGCCAACGAAGGCATGTTCGATGAACCCGAAGCGTTGTTCGCGGGCTTCGTCCGACGGCTCTACAGCGGGACCATCGGTGAAGATGGATTGGACCCCTCTGGCCTGTATTGGATACCGGCCAGTAATGGCACGATACATCGACACATCAGCAATCTGACGAATTTCACCAATTGGCTCTCGGACAAAGGTCTGGGCAAGCCTCTCAATACCTTGCGCACAGCCACTCGACATGAGGAACGCATTCAGTACGCCGCTTGGTTTAGGCGTAACCAGAATGATTTCCTCGGGCACATTAAAGACACCTCGGTTAGTACCACGGTAAAAAGAGCCCGCAGCATCAAGGGCAGAACACCTCTGGCAAAAACCAATGACGATGCCATCGCCTTCCCTACGGGAAAGTTTGAAGACTTCTATATGAAGGGCCTGGGAGGAGCCAAAGACCCGCGAGTTGCGCTGCGGGACAAGCTTATCGTGCTCCTGATGCACGCGACCGGATTGAGGGTGAGCGAAGCACTGTTACTCTGGGTCACCGATGTCTTTGAAGACCCCTCCGATCCAGATCGGGCAATCGTGAGGATCTACAACGAGATAGAAGGTAAGGCACCTGAAGGCTGGAAGTCCCGAAAAGGGATAAAAACCCGCAAGGCGTACCTTCAAGAAAAATACGCACGCATCCCGCGCCAGGAGATGCAAAAAACCCCACATCTCGGCTGGAAATCCAAAACCCTAGATGACAAGGATGGCTACCTGGAGGCGCATTTCTTCCCGCAAGAGTTTGCCCAAGTATTCATGTCGCTGTGGCGACAGTATTTGGTTTTCCGTGCATCGGTGGAGTGCCATCATCCCTATGCGTTTGTTAGCTTCGACTCTCGCTATCTGGGCAATCCCTATACCTACAATTCCTTCAACCAAAATTATGCGGCTGGGTTAAGACGAATTGGTCTCGAACCCGACAAGACCGTAGGGTTAGATCCACACGGCCATCGCCACAACTATGGCCGTCGATTGACGGATGCCGGAGTCGATCCGCTTATTCGCAAAAAGTGCCTGCATCACGCAAGCCTGGAGTCTCAGGTTCCTTACACCATGCCCTCCAGCGCGAAAGTCTCGGAAGCGCTGTCCCAGGCAACACAACAACTTCAGTTGGGATCGGATAAGGAAAAGCCCCCCGCATCTTTCGATTGGAAGACGCTTGCAGAACACGGTTTTGAAGACATTGATCCAAACGGCCACTTTACGGGCAAGAATCCACGATTGGGCAAAGGTAAATCATGACAAAAAGAAGGACGAGTAAAGGCTACACCACGGATCTGACGCTGGGGTGGGTGACTAAGGAACTGGGGCACAACTGGCTGCAATGGCAGCAGTACGCCGCCGAATGGCTTGCGGAGCAAAACGTAGGCATTGATCTGCGATTAAAATGCTTAAGACACTTCTTTAACTATCTGAACGCTAAAGCCCCGTACGCCGTTGACGTGGCCACGATGTTCAAGGGCCATCCGGGTGGTCACAAGGTGTCCACGGAAGAGTTTGAGGCCTTTCTGGTTAGCAGTGGATCGATTACTAAAAACTCTAAACACATTTCGTCCACGGTCGATTTATGCAATTACATCCTCAAGCACCATTTGAGCGCCGAGGACGATAACGGCGTTGGGCGGCCCCTATTCCCGAATCCGTTCGAGAAAATCACGAATAACACATCAAACACCGAAACCGTCCACAGCCCCTTGCCCTATCGCTACATCCAGCAACTGAGGCACATCCTCTGCCCCTATCCAACCGACGACCCCGGCAATAAAACGCCGTGGGTAGGCCACCATTTCCGGGACTGGCAATGGGCCATCGATCACCTTCAGTCTGGCAATGGGGCATGGGTGGAAGTGCCGCCCGAGGTCATCGACCCTGATGATCCGGATTGCGTTTTCCGGACTCGGATTGTGCCCAGGAAGGGAGAAAGAGTTGAGGTCCACGAAATCTGGTCGCCGGTCATGGCGATGTTCCTGTTTACCAAGCTGCACCTACCCCTGCGCTCTTTTCAGGTGAGGTTTCTGGACTCCGGCGAAGCCGATACCTGGCGCTATGAAGGTGGGCAATGGGTGGAAAACACCAAGCACCCCTTCAAGTATGGAACGCCCAAGCGACCTTATGAGAAAGGCGTCTTCCGCCGCATATATGACTCCATGACCGAGGGGTACTCGACCGGCCTCTACGTGTCCACCAACAAAACCGCCGATCAAAACAAGGATGAACTTCAGCGGGGATACACCATCCCTTGGCAGCACGAAGAGCTGCTGTATTGGCTGGAAAAGCTCCGCAGTTGGCAGGAAAAATACAACCCGATTAACCGACTGGTCAGTGGCACAGAGCTTAAGCGTAGCCATATTGGCGTCGCTAAATCCAAGCAACAATTGAAACAAATGGGCGAGTTTGCCTTTTTATTCAGGGAGCGTAATTCTGCTTTTCCAATTACCTACACCTCATTGGCTAGTTCGTGGTATCGCCTGTTGTCCAAACTGGAAGAGGATGTCTTCCAGTCGGGCCAAACGATGGCCAACGGGGATCGCCTTCGGTTTGTGAAAGACTACGGCGAGGACTTTGAAGGTACGGAAGCCGCTAAGGTGGCAACGGACTACCCGCTTCACAGCCTTCGGGTCTCCTTGATCACCTGCTACACCATGGACACCGACCTCCCCTTGCCGGTGATCGCGAAGCTTCTGGCCGGCCACACACGGCTTCTGATGACGATCTATTACAACAAGATCACGCCCTCCGTGATGGCCGACAAAATGAAGGAGGCACACGCAGTTCTGTCCGAACGAGGTGAAGGCTCGCTCCGAAACTTCCTGGTGGACGCGGAAATGAGACAGATCCCGCTCCGGGCTGCCTTTCACAACGACCAGCACAATTCCGTCGAGAGCGTGCTTGCCAACCGGAATCCCATCGGCTGGGAGGAACGAGCCACGGGCTTGTGCCTGGTTGGGGGCAACACCGTGCGCTCAGATGAGCTGTCCACCGTAGGCGGGTGCTGGAACGGTGGCCCGATAGTTAGGGGTTCAGAAAGCGCACATTCAAGAGTTTATGGCCCGGTCCCCCTCGGGCCGGAAAACTGTCCCCGCTGTCGCTGGCACATTACCGATGCCACCTATCTTCCGGCTCTCAATTCTGCGTTCAACCAGGTGAGCTACAAGGCGCACCAGGCGGCCGAGCTGTCTGTTCACCTAGAGGGTCAGCTAGAAGCACTAAAGGATGAGCTGTTCATCGCTGAGGAAACCGGTGCAGTGTTTCTCAAGCACAACGAACTTCAGGCGATAGAACGGCGCTACGAGAAGCAGAGGGTGGAGGCGGATGAGTACGCCAAGGATTGCATCGCAATTTTCAACCTGATCAATCGGGTGATCCAGATCGAGAATGGGCGTGAAGAGGACGACGACGGGCAAAAGCTGATCGCGGTCGGCTCTGATGAAGACCTCAAATATAGTATGAAGTTCGTCGAAACTGACTCGGAGTTACTGCACCTGGCACTGCTGTGCGAGGACGCTGAGTTCCACCCCGATCTGCATGATGATCTGCGCAAGACGCCCGCGATAGCCAAGCGTACCAACGCCTTGAGCCGCATGATGGCCCGTTCCGGGTACAAGCCCGTTTTCCTTGAAATGGACGAACAAACCCAGTTGATTGCGGGTAACGTGCTCATGCGCAAGATGGCCAAAATCGCCGCCCCCGAAGATCGGCTTGAGGGCTACCGGATCGCGTCCAATTACATTGAGGCGCAGGAATTCCTGAAAGACGATCGGCTGCTGAAATCCGGGTTTGACGCCGTGAAGAAGATAGCCCCAATCACCTTGCCTACTGAATCCGTGGCGCGGATTCCCGCCCTGGAGGTGGAAGAATGAACATCGATACCAATGCGGTTCTGGAGTCCCTCAAGGACGGTAAAACCGCTAAAACACAGTCGTCCCTGGATACGCTCAACCAGACCCTGAAGGACTACTACGAATCCGGTGCCCGGGACTTCTCCATTACCACCATAGGGCGTGTCTCAGAGGAAAATGACGGCGTTGGCTATCAGTCGATTCGTGCCACCGCGAACAAGCATTACCGGGACCTGATTGAAGCGTGGGCCGCTAAGGCGAAGACCACCACCAAGAAGCCACCGGTAGGGCCTGCCAAGAGACCAACTCAGGACCATCAGTTGCTTGAGCGGATTGATGATACAGCTGTGCGAGCCCTTTTTGGGCAAATCATCCGTGAGCGGGATCGCTACAGGAGCGAAGCCAACATGCTCAAGAACCAAACCCAGATCGTCATCGACAAGCGCCCTACGGTTTACAGTGAACCCCAGTCAGACGCCAGTGTGGAGCTGCTGCCCTCATTGAAGGGAGTCTGCTCTGACAACGAGATTAAAGCCCTGCAAACCGTCTGCACCGATGAGTGGCTCGAAAAGCTCGGGTTCCAGGCGAACGAATTGGGTCAGGTGAAGGATGAGTATGGTGTGGAAATCCTGCCTCGTGGCTTCCTGACCGGGCTCAAGAAGATCCTGGGGGAAATTGATGAGTAATGGTCAGGAAAGAGCACGTCAGAACCTGAGTGCCTTCCAGAGCTGGGTGGCCACCCAAACGGATGACGATTTTAAGCAGATCCTCCATCGGGGCCAGTTAAACCGTGGCGAAGTGGCCAAAGCCATAGGCATCGGAAAGAGCGCGTTGCGCCAGAATCCGGCCATCAAAACGGCATTGGAGAATCTGGAGCAGAACCTGCGTTATCGGGGTGTTCTGCCAGAACTGACCGAAACCGCCAAGGCCCAGCGATCAGAACCCAAACGCTATGATCCCAGCGTTAACAAAAGAGCCATGGAATCGAGAAGGCTCTCAGTGCTGGAGCAGGAAAACATTGAACTAAAGGCCCGGGTGGCAACCCTCGAAGCCAAGCTAAAACGTTACGGTGAACTGTCCGAAGTCCTCACAGAGTTCGGAGTAGCGCCCGATGCATGAAGAGTATTTCCGTGTCACCAGCTGCCAGCATAACGGCTATAAATACACGATCTTCACGGGCGTTCCCCTCAAGACTGACAGTTACAAGATCAACTCGGGCAAATATATCGTCAGCATCCGATGCGAAAACCAGTCCCTGCCTATTAAACCGTCCGTTGGCCAGCAATGGCGGGTGTGTGGTGTAAGGACGCTGGAGACCGTTCAGGCAGGTGATTATCAGCTTCAGCAGCATTTGTATGACGCCCCAGCTGAGATGGAGTGCACGCTGCCCGAGACGGGCGAAGCGCTGATCCGCTTCATTGCCAATGAAAAGGAGTTCACCGGAATCGGTGAGGCCAAAGCACGAGCCCTCTGGGATGCTTTTGGCAGCGATCTGCACCCCATGCTCCAGTCCGACATTACTAAGCACAGAGCCCTTCTCAGAAAGGTTCTCAGCGAGGTTTCGGTAACCGCGCTTTACAACGGCTACGCCAAGTACAGAAACCTTGCGCATGCTAACTGGCTGGCCTCTCTGGGAGTGCCGCTGAGCATTCAGCAACGCATCCTGAAATACCACGATGATCGCACCGTTGAGATACTCAAGAGCAATCCTTACGCATTGCTCGGATTCGGGATGTCTTTTCCCGATATCGATGCCATTGCTGAACAGATGGGTATGGAGAAATCAGCACCGGTGCGGCTCGCAGCTGCTTTAGAAAGCGCGATACGAAAAGAGGTAGAAAAGGGGCACACCTACGCCTCCCATCAGGCGCTCAGGCCCGAGGTGATCAAGCTTCTGGGCAATAAAGCCCTGGTCGCAGAGGCGTTCGCCAGCGGTTATCGCAACGGCCAGTTCATTCTCCGGCCAGAGACCGGCACCTACCATCCTACCGCCCAAATCATAATGGAGTCGGTCGTTGCGAAGCGGCTCAAGGTCTTGGCCGCCACCAAGGATGAAGATGAACCCGTCTTCACGGCGCTCACCGAGGCCGTTCAGGAGTTGCCCTACGACCTGACCGAGCAGCAGCTCCAAGCGGTCGAGTCGAGCCTGACGAATTCGGTGTCCTGCATCACGGGTGGTGCCGGAACGGGTAAAACCACGGTGCTTCGAACCGTGCTCAAAGCCTATGCTGCGCTGGGCTATAAGGTTCATGCGGTCGCTCTGTCAGGGCGAGCAGCCATGCGGCTGCACGAGAGCATCGGATTCTTCACCATGACGATTGCTCGCCTGCTGAGGGAAGAGCCGATCTCGCCGTCACTGGATCAGGCGCAGCATCTCCTGGTCATCGACGAAGCCAGTATGATCGACCTGCCGACCATGTATCGGATCGTTACGCACCTCGATCCCTCGGTACGCATCATCCTGACCGGCGACCCGAACCAGCTACCAGCCATCGGCTGTGGCAAAGTTCTCTCAGACATCGTTGAATCCGGCGCAATCGCTACGGTTGAGCTGAACATCGTCAAACGCCAAGAAGGCTCAACGGGTATCCCGGAATACTCGACCACTATCAACCGGGGCGAGATGCCTCCTTCGTTATCGGTTGGCGCAATCACGTTCCACGAGACGCCTCCGCAGAAGGTGGTCGATAAGTGCAAATCCTTGTATGCGGAGTCACCCTATAACACCCAGATCATTGGAGCCACCAAGGCTCTAGTTGGCGAGGTGAACCGTGAGTGCCAAAAGCTGATCAATCCCGATGGGGAGCGCTTGCAGTTTAGATTGCATGGCGATGAATTCTTCCTCGATATCAGAGTGGGCGACCCGATCCTCTTCACCAGGAACAACTACAACATAGGCATTCAGAATGGGTCTCTTGGCGTATTATCCTCAACAGAGCGCGACACCCAGGACGGCCAGGAAACATTTGGTGTCGTGACACTGGATACCGGCGAAGCCATTTCAATTACGGATGAAGTCTTCGATTGCATGGAGCTTGGCTACGGAATCACGCTCCACAAGGCTCAAGGGAGCCAGTTCCCGAGAATCGTCGTGGCAGTCCAGACGGGGCGTATCTCAGACCGTGCGTGGCTTTACACGGCGATTACCCGTGCCGAGGCAGAGATACATATTGTCGGGCAGGCTAGTGATTTTGCGTCCATCGTAAAATCGGTAAGCAATGCCACCAGGCGGGCGAGTTTCTTGAGGGAGCTGCTGCAAGAGAGGGATTCGGGGGTTAGCCATTAATGGCACGCCCCCTCATCGCCGGTCGCGGCCATCGGGACCTCTCCCTGTACCGCAACTTCATCTTAAACGATCATCGCTGGTCGTC
Organism: Marinobacter sp. L-46; assembly: GCF_056859535.1. Lineage (NCBI taxonomy): Bacteria > Pseudomonadati > Pseudomonadota > Gammaproteobacteria > Pseudomonadales > Marinobacteraceae > Marinobacter > Marinobacter sp. L-46. The sequence goes on along the minus strand of NZ_JBSXOP010000059.1, from coordinate 128,691 downwards.
AAATACCTCGAAATCAGCTCATAAACAAAAGCGAACATTCAATTCTGGGCCTGACGGCCTTGCACCGGCCAGCCTTTTAGATGCTTCACCCTGCCAAGGCTGCCGCTTATTTTCAGCGTAAATTGCCAAGGAATTGATACTCATCGCAGCACCAGAAGTCAATTCGTTCTACGGTCAGCTTGGTTACACACGCACAATGATCGCGCCTGGGTTCGGGATGCGCCTATGTATTTGACTGATACTTACAAAGTGGACAAGGCTGTCAACGGAACTTGGCAACTTAAAAGAGCTATATATCCCCGTCTGTACTGGTTCTGGGGAATTACAGCAGTATCCGCTGTTATTTTATTTTTTATTTGGGACAGGCCCCGTTGGGAGCCTTACGTTTATTTTTTTGGCGGATGGATTGGCTTGATGGCTCTGGCTATTCCTTACCACGTTCTCAGGGACAAGCTGATAACGATTGAGAACGATGGTGCTGAATTCGTTCTTCGAGGAAAGCACTTTCTGGGGAAAAAAGGGAAAAGGTTTTCAACCAAAGGCGTTTACCGTATCGGGAGAATAGCTGGTTCCAGCGGCGAAACGTCCAAAAATTATCACATGGAAGTTCGCACTGAAGACGGTCTTCGCTTCATGATGGGTATCAGCTCGCTTGGAAGCATGGAAGAGCAAGCGCTAATCGACCTCGGTAGTGACCTGGAGCGTGCGACCGAAGGCAGGTTGAGGTACTCACCGCTCAACGGATGACTTTTCCAATTCTAATCATGCTAAATGTTGGAGTAGCGTAATGGATGAAGTGACGGATTCGCCAAATAATGATTTCAGGTTGGAAATGGATACTGCGAATCATCAAATAGTCGCCTATCAGGAAAACTATAAGGTACTCGGCTGGTTTCTCTTGATTGCATCACTCTTGCCATTTTCTTCTCTGTTCGTTGCGCCATGGCCGATTTGGTTGGTGATTGGTGCGTTCTGGTTGGTTCTATTCGCTGCTGGAATTAATTTGGTTTTCAAAGAACGTCGACAACGATGGGATCACGCTACTCAAATGGTTTTGTTTGAAGCAAGGTGGCCAGGTAATCAGTTCAAGCCTTATAAAAAAATTCCCATCCGCAATTTCGAAGATGTCCAGATCATGGCCACTCCGCACACTAATCAACGTGGAATTGAAGCAACCGGTCCCAGCGTTTTCGTTAGGGTGAGGCATAGAGGCGATTCTCGACACACCTATCCCGGCAAGAACTCCTGGAAGGTCGCCAGTTTTCCCAGTATGGACTACGCCGACGATGCCAAACTGCTGGCTGCGAAAATAGCTCAGGAGTGTGGCGTTCCTGTTAGAAACAGTTTGGCGAATTAGGTTTGAAATACTGTGAATGAACCGGAAAACGCGAGTAACGAGGTTCACCACCTGAATGTTCGCTTTGCGACCAAAGCTACGGGCGGCCAATTTATTGTGGCATCCTCCAGCTACAGTATGAGTATGGTGGTACGACCATTGCTCACTTTTAAGCATCCCCGAGGAAGTTATCTGTATCTGTGCTCTCACTGGATCACATCGCTGGTCGTGAAATACCTCGGGTGAATCGCCGCTTGCGGCGAGAGGGCAGAGCCCTTGGAGCAAGTGCTCCTATTTTTACACACCAAATTACATACCGTGTAAAAACTAAAAATGCCCCAAAAGCCTTTGCTTATGGGGCATTCACTCACTCACCAACAGAAGTACACAAAATTCACTATATACTCCTGCCGGCCCCTTTTTCATTGGCCTGCTTTCACAAAACCGCATCATCCCGCCCGTGCTTTCCTTTCGTAAAAAGATTGCAATTTTTGTCTGCGCCCCAATGATGGGTGATATGCTGAAAGAAACGCTGTCAGAGGATTCCCTATGACCCGTATACCTGAAGAAACCGTGCAAGAATATCCGCTGCTCCCGCTGCGGGATGTGGTGGTATTTCCGCACATGGTGGTGCCACTGTTTGTGGGCCGAGAAAAATCCATCCAGGCCCTGGAAGCCGCGATGGAGGGCAGCAAGGAAATCCTTCTGGTCGCCCAGAAAGACGCTTCTACCGACGAGCCAGGCCCGAAAGATGTGTTCGACATGGGCACACTGGCTACTGTGCTGCAAATGCTCCGGTTACCGGACGGCACCGTTAAAGTGCTGGTTGAAGGTAATGCCCGGGCCAGCATTACCGGCATTGAAGAAGCCGACTTCCTGACCGGCCAGGCTGTTCTGATGGATGAGGAGTCTTTGCCCGAGCGCGAAGAAGACGTTCTCACCAAGACCCTGATGGGCGAATTCGAGAAGTTCGTAAAACTGTCCAAGAAAGTGCCTTCGGAAGTGTCCAATGCACTCACCGGCATCAATGAGCTGGAGCGCCTGGTAGACACCATGGCCGCGCACCTGGATATGCGCATTCCGGAGAAGCAGGAACTGCTGGAAGCCCTGGATGTACGCAAGCGGGTAGACCTGCTGCTGGGCAAGCTGGACGGCGAGATCGACCTGATCGAGGTTGAAAAGCGCATCCGTGGCCGCGTGAAGAAGCAGATGGAGCGCAGCCAGCGGGAGTATTACCTGAACGAACAGATGAAGGCCATCCAGAAAGAGATGGGCAATCTGGGTGAGGGTAACAACGATTTTGAAGAGCTGGAGCAGAAGCTCGAGCAGGCCGGCCTGCCGGAAGAAGCCCGCAAGAAGACCGAAGCGGAGCTGAACAAGCTGAAGATGATGTCTCCCATGTCTGCCGAAGCCACGGTAGTGCGGGGCTACATCGACTGGATGCTGGCAGTGCCGTGGAAAAAGCGCAGCCGCGTTCGCCACGACCTGGAAAAAGCGCGCGAGATTCTCGACCGGGACCACTACGGCCTGGATGAAGTCAAAAAGCGCATCCTTGAGTACCTGGCGGTGCAAAGCCGGGTGAAGAAGGTCAAAGGGCCGGTATTGTGCCTGGTAGGGCCTCCCGGTGTGGGCAAGACCTCGCTGGGGCAGTCCATTGCCAAGGCTACCAACCGGAAATACACCCGCATGGCCCTGGGTGGCGTGCGTGACGAAGCGGAAATTCGTGGTCACCGCAAAACCTATATCGGCGCCTTGCCGGGCAAGCTGTTGCAGAAGCTGGCGAAGGTAGAGGTGAAAAACCCGCTGTTCCTGTTCGATGAAATCGACAAGATGGGTATGGACCATCGGGGTGACCCGGCGTCGGCCCTGCTTGAGGTCCTGGACCCGGAACAGAACCACACCTTCAACGACCATTACCTGGAAGTGGATTATGACCTTTCCGATGTGATGTTCGTGTGTACCTCCAACTCCATGGATATTCCGCCGGCGTTGCTGGACCGTATGGAGATCATCCGGATTCCGGGTTACACCGAAGACGAGAAGGTCAACATTGCCCTGCGTTACCTGCTGCCCAAGCAGATCAAGGCTAATGGCCTGCGTAAGGACGAGCTCAAGCTGCCGGAAGAGACCCTGCGCGACCTGATCCGCTACTACACCCGGGAAGCCGGTGTGCGTGGCCTGGAGCGGGAGATTGCCAAGATCTGCCGTAAGGTGGTGCGTGAGCACGTAGAGAGCAGTGATAACGCTTCTATTACCCTGACGCCGGACATGCTGGAAGATTATTCCGGCGTGAAGAAGTTCAAGTACGGCCTGGCCGAGGAGAACAACCAGGTTGGCCAGGTGACGGGCCTGGCCTGGACCCAGGTGGGCGGCGAACTGCTGACCATCGAATGCGCCCTGACTCCGGGTAAGGGCCGGGTGGTGAAAACCGGTTCTCTGGGTGATGTGATGCAGGAGTCTATCCAGACTGCGCTCACCGTGGTTCGCAGCCGTGCAGCAGGGCTTGGAATTGCCGACGATTTCCATGAAAAGCACGATCTGCACATCCACGTTCCGGAAGGTGCAACCCCGAAAGACGGCCCGAGCGCCGGTATCGGCATGTGCACCGCGCTGGTTTCTGCACTGACCCGAATTCCTGTGCGGGCCGATGTGGCCATGACCGGTGAGATCACATTGCGGGGCAGGGTACTGCCGATCGGCGGACTGAAGGAAAAGTTGCTGGCAGCCCACCGTGGTGGCATCAAGACCATTCTGATTCCTGATGAAAATGTCCGTGATCTCAAGGAGATACCGGATAATATCAAGGAGTCGCTGGAGATTCGTCCGGTGAAGTGGATTGACGAGGTGCTGGACATTGCCCTGGAATACGCACCGGATCCGTCTGCCGAAAATGCCCCTGGCAAAGCGGCGTCTTCGAAAGCAAAAGAAGATGCCAGTGATGTTACCGAGCGCATAAATACTCATTAATGACGGGATGAGTTGTTGACACGTCGGAGAGCCCATTGGTATAACTGTTTCGCCGTGAAGCAGCCAATACCAAGGGCTCCCGCGCAGTATGTGCCTATTCCGATCACCGGTGAAACACCGCAAGGAATAAAAAACAGAAGAATGGAATTCTCCGACTGCTTATGCGATAGTCGGAAAAGTCCGCTAAAAAAATCCGACCTATAACATCTTCAACCTGAAATCGAAGGGGTTTAGTGTGAACAAGTCCGAACTGATCGACGCAATTGCAGAATCCGCAGATATTTCCAAAGCAGCAGCTGGCCGTGCGCTGGATGCAATGACCAGCTCCATCACCGGTGCTCTGAAGAAAGGCGACCAGGTTACCCTGATCGGTTTCGGTACCTTCTCTGTGAAAGAGCGTGCAGCCCGTACCGGCCGCAACCCGCAGACCGGCGCTGAAATCAAGATCGCGGCCTCTAAAGTACCTGGCTTCAAAGCAGGTAAGGCCCTGAAAGACGCCGTTAAGTAACGGTTCTTTCTTTGGCGGCTTTCGCACGCGGGAGCTGCCGCAGGAACTCGAGGCGCATTCCGTAAAGGGTGCGCCTTTTTGCGTTAAGAAGGGGCTGCCAGAACAGCTTCTCGCCAACAAAACATCCGCACGACCTTGAACAGGGATTCAGGAATAACATGCTTCAAGATATTCGGGATAATGCCCAGGGCACCATCGCAAAGGTTATTATCGGCCTTTTGATCATTTCCTTGTCGATCTGGGGGATGGACGCGATCATTGGCGGCTTCACCGGTGAACCGGAAGTGGCCACCGTTAACGGCAACGACATTACCGAACGGGAGTTCCTGCGCACCGTTCAGCTGGAAACCCAGCAACGCCTCATGCAGATGGAAAACCCGGATCCGTCACTGGTGGATGAAGACCAGGTTCGCCGGGATGTTCTGGAGGCTTTGATCCAGGAAGCCGTGCTCACCCAGGACGCTGCCAACCAGGGCCTCGAACTTTCCGATGCCGACATCGATTCCCTGATTACCCAGATGCCCCAGTTCCAGGTGGATGGTCAGTTCAACCGAGACCGCTTTGTGGCTACTGTGCGTAACCTGGGTGTGGGTGTTGCCGAATTCCGTGAAAGCCTGCGCAAGAACTATGTGGTTAAGCAGGTCCGTGCGGCGATTGTCCAGACTGGCCTTGCGGTTCCCGCCCAGGCGGAGCAACTGCTGGCTATCCAGAACCAGACCCGGGATTTCCGTGTCTGGACGGTGAATGCCTCGGATGTGGCCGAGCAGGTTTCTATCAGCGATGACGCCGTTGCTGCCTATTACGAAGACAACCGTGATCAGTTCCGGGAAGCCGAGCAGGTAGACGCCGCCTACATCACGCTGTCGCTCGGCGAGCTGGCAGAGTCGATCGAGATCTCAGAAGACGATCTGCGTGCCTATTATGACCAGCAGGCGGAAGAATACGCCCGGGAAGAGCGCCGCGCCGCGCACATTCTGATCGAAGCCGATGCCGATGCAGACGAAACCATGGCCACCATCCAGCAGCGGCTGGCCGACGGTGAATCGTTTGCGGCTCTGGCAGAGGAATTCTCTATCGATACGGTATCGGCAGAGCAGGGCGGTGACCTGGGTTTTGCCGGCCGCGGTGTCTATGACGAGGCCTTCGAGAATGCGTTGTTTGCGCTTGAGACGGGTGAAGTCTCCGAGCCGGTGGAAACCAGCTTTGGCGTGCACCTGATCCGCCTTGAGGAAGTTCGCCGCAGCGAGCCGCCAACCTTCGAGGAGCTGCGCGATGAACTGCGTACGGAACTGGCCCGTGCCCAGGCCAGCGAGCGGTTTGCCGAGGTTCGGACCCGGCTGGCAGACGCAGTCTACACCGCTGACGATCTGGCAGGTCCTGCGGAGGAACTGGGGCTGGAAGTGCGGCAGGCAGATGGCGTTACCCGAGAGGGTGGCCGCGCGCCGTTTGATCATGACGGCCTTGTGCGACAGCTGTTCTCGGAAGACGTTCTGAACGCCGGATACAACACTGAGCTGATCGATGTCGGCGATGATGTGTCTGTGGTTGCCCGGGTGAGTGAGTACCGCGAGCCCCGTCAGCAGGAACTTGCTGAGGTGCGTGACGAGATTGTCGGTGTTCTGGAAGCCGCGGCAGTTCGCGATGCCCTGAGTGCCCGTGCTGACGAGGTACTCGCCGGCGTCGAATCCGGAGAGCTCAGCACAGACAGCTGGCAGACCTACGATGATCAGGGCCGCGGTGGCGCCGATCTGGAAACCTACGTATTGCAGAAGGTGTTCTCCATGCCTCGGCCGGATGATGGCGGTATCACAACCGGTAAAGCGGTGTCATCTGAGCAGGCGGCCGTGGTGGTTCTTGAAGCCGTCAACGACGGTGAAGTGGACCGTGAAAGCCAGGAATATACCCAGCTCAGGCAGTTCATGGCGCAGCTCGAAGGTCAGCGGGAATACACTGCTTACCAGCAGTACCTGCGTAATCAGGCTGAGATTGAGCGGCCGTAGGAATTTTGTGACCGGATAGAATCGCAACATAAAAAGGGCACCTGTCTGGTGCCCTTTTTTTGGTTGTGCCGAGAGCGCTTACTCTGATTTCTGTATGTAGACCTCGGGCGTTTCACCGGTCACGTCGAAATAAAAGCCATACACGCCGTTTTCGGGTGGGTTAAAGCGGAAGTTCTCGAACACCGCGCTGCAGTTTGCTTTGACCGGTGTATCAAGCTTTACATCCTTGTCTGCCTCTGAGAGGTATCCGCAATTTGAGTCAGCAGACCAATTGGCATCACCAAACTTGAACTCGTAAGGTTGGCCGTCAGCCTTTAATTCGATTTCCGTTCGGTAGACGCCGGTGTCGACCTTCTTGATCTTGTATTCGGGCAGGGCATCCCACCAGGCAAACTGCCCGCGCAGATACAGTGACTGGCTGTAGTCACGTTCACCACCGGTGGTGGCACAACCGGTCATGGCAAGCACAGAGACCAGCGCCAGATTGCCAAGTACTTTTTTCATGTTGTTCTCCTTGTTATCAATGGCCACAGCCGGCATGGCCGGCTGTGTTGAGGCCCGCCGGTCAGCGGGCAAATACCGCAACCGAGAGCCCGGGCACCAGGAACTCGCCAGCGTTGGCAGCCGCAGACTGGGCAGGGGAGGTATCGGCCCAGACAGTGAATCCGGTGTCCGGAGCGGATAGGGTCTGTGGCGAATCAGAGCCATTAATGACGACGAACAGGTCGTCTCTCACCGGGTCAAGATTGGCCAACGCAGTGCCGTCACCATCGGCCAGTCGGAAGACGATCACGCCGGGAATCTGATCCGGGCCAGTATTCATGAAGCTCAGGCGTTCCTGAACGTCAGCGGCGGTTTTCAGTCGCAGAAGGGGGCTGTCCCGACGCACGTTCAAAAGTTTTGAAACTTGCGCCAGCGTGTACTCAATGTGGGCCCGATCGGGGTTGGCGTTGTTGCCTGCATCCAGAATAACGGACTCAATCAGCGGCCAGTTGGCACCGTCCTTGTCCTGGCGGGGCAGGCCCCGGTTCCAGGCGGCACTGGCATAGCTGAAATCGATCTCGTTATACCAGTCGCCGGAATCATAGCTGTCCCGCTCCATGGACTTCGAGCGCAACAGTTCAGAGCCCATGTGCAAGAACGGTATGCCCTGGCTCAGCAGCGGTATCGACAGCGCGATAACCTGCATCTGCGCCCGCTCCTGCAGGGTGGCGGCGTAGGGTGCCTTGTACTGGTTGTTGTCCCAAAGGGTCTGATTGTCGTGTTTGGACACGTAGTTGATGATTTCCTGTGGGTCGGCGGTGTAACCGGCCGGTTGACCGTTATAGTCAATCTCCCGACCCGATTTCTCGGTGCCATCCGCGGTGACGAAACGATAGTCGGCTAGGCTTCCTGCGATTCCCACGCGGATCCAGTCCGATGTGATCAGCAGGCGGTTTTTCTCATCCTCGCTACCGCTGTTCAGGTCATTTGGGAAGGTATACAAACCGTTGGCGAACCCCTGATTCCGGCGGATACCTGCTTCACTGTCAAGAGGACCGCCACCGCGAACCGCATCCCGCAGGCGGTCGTTGAAAGAACCGATGCCGGTGCCGGCCATGTTGGCCTGAATGGCATTTTTACCTCTGGCATTGTTGGCAACTTCGCCGAAATTCCAGGCTTCCCCGTAGAAGTAGGTGTCCGGATCGACGGCCTGAACCGCCGCCAGGGCCTTTTCCATGTTGCTCAGCATATGGAAGCCCATCAGATCGAACCGGAACCCGGAAATGCCGTATTGCTCGGCCCAGGTCACCAGGGAGTCGATCATCAGTTTCTCCATCATCCGGTGTTCGGATGCGGTGTTTTCGCAGCAGGTGGACTGCTCGACATTACCAGTGACCGGGTTCTGACGGTGGTAGTAACCTGGCACCAGCTTGTCGAGGACGGACTTCTCGGCAAGCCCGGACGCGTTGGTGTGGTTGTACACCACGTCCATCACCACGTTCAGGCCCAGGTCGGTGGCGGCCTGAACCATCTGGCGGAATTCGATGATGCGCTGCACACCCTCCGCATTGGTGGCGTAGGAACCTTCGGGGACAGTGAAATGCACCGGGTCATAACCCCAGTTGAAACTGTCCAGCGCGCGGAAGGTGTTGTACAGCGCCTGGGCATCGCCTGACAGCGGGTCGAAGCCCGCGAGCACCGACCGGATGGAGTCGCTGCTGCCGCACAGGCCTGCGTATTCGGCTGCAGCGCTTTCTGACAGCTCGCACAGGCGTGAGAAGGGGTCGTCGATGTCAACCCGGTTGTCCGGATTCTCATCGATGGTGGCGATGTCGAATGCCGGCAGCAGGTGCAGGTGCGTAATGCCGGCGTCGGCCAGGGATTTCAGGTGAGCCACGCTGTCGACGCTGCCGTCGGCAGGCTCTGCAAACGCGGTGTATTTGCCGCGGTCGCTGGCCTCGACGGTGCTGTCCGTAGCGCTGAAATCCCGGATATGGGTTTGATAGACCACGACGTCTTCGGGGGCAAGCAACGTCGGTGGCGATAGACTGTCCCAACCCATGGGTTTAAGGTCGGGGTCGTTGAGGTCGACGACCTGGGCGTATTGGCCGTTAGTTGAAAGGCTCAGTGCGTATGGATCGGAGACCATTGTCGTCTCGATCTGCCCGGTGCGAGGGTGGTAAACGGTGACCTCGTACTGGTAGTACTGCCGATCCAGTTCCGCAAGATTACCGGTGTGACGCCAGACCCCATCGGTTTCGGCCAGACTGACCGGGTAGCCGGCAAGCACCTCGCCCGTGGCCTGGTCGAAGGCGTACAGGCGGACCGATTGAGCCGTCGGTGCCCAGACGGCAAATTTGACGTCAGAACCTGTCACGACAGCGCCCAGTTCCCCGTCGTAGGCGAACAGATCATCCAGCGCTCCGGGCGTCTGTACCTGGGTGGCAAACACCAGATCGTCGTTGCCATTGAAAGCGGCGGCGACCAGCTGGCTTTTCAGCGCCTGCTTGATGGTTTGCTCGTCTGCCTCAACCGTATAGGCTGGCCAGTCCGACAGGTGGGGGAACTGCTCGGCCAGCGCAGCCGGCATCGTTGTGCGGCTCAGGTTCAACGTGAGGCCACCTTTCAGTTGCTCACGATCATTCACGGTGATCTCGGCGTTCTGATCATAGCGAAGCTCAACGCGATCCAGCGCAGCGGTGTTCTGGAACACCAGCGTGGAGGCGTCCAGCCAGTGAGCGCTGGCGCCATTGATGGTGATTCGGTCCGCTTCCAGCGGCGTGGTTGAAAGCTCCTGGCTGCCACTGAGCGTAAAGATCCTGGGCGCCAGGGCGTCGAAATTCCAGCGATGATCAAGGCCGCCCAGATCTTTCTCGTCACCCTTGTGCATGATGAAGGTCAGGCAGTTGCCGGCGTCACGCATGGGGATGAAGAAATAGGCGCCGTAGGTGTCGCTGATACCGTCCGGCAGTCGCGGTTCCTCCCACGACGTGGGTACGTCCTCGGCCAGGCCATCACAGCCGCTGGCCGCGTCGTTCCAAAGATGCAGGCCCCAGCCGTCGTAGCTGGCATCCGGTCGTTTGTAATAGAGCAGAGCTTCATTGGGGCCGGGTTCGAGTAGTTCATTGCTGGGAGGTTCTCCGCCGCTGTCGGGAGAATCACTGCCGCTGTCGGAGTTGCAACCGGTAAGGGTCAGTGCAAGGCTGAAGATCAGGCCGCCCAAGAGCCTCGTTTGGTCAGACATGGTCAAAGTCCTCTTTCCATTTGTTTTTGTTGGTAGATGATCCTCTCCGGATCACCTTCATGGTTGCGTGAAGCGAAACAGAGGACATCCCCCCCAGGCCTGGTATTCTAGGGCGTAGTCAGGCGTGGCAGAGGGGCGTAGTTCTGGTAGGGGATGACAAAAAAGGGCCGGCAAGAGCCGGCCCAGGGGAGGTCCAACAAGAGAGTGTGGTGCTCAGGGCATTACCACCAGGCTTCAACCTGGGCGCCTACTCGGATATCGCCGTCGTCATTGCGGGCTTCTGCCCGGTCGCCGAAGAATGAACCGGCATACAGGCGGAGACTCGGACGTGACCAGAAGCCGGAGCCTGGGCTCCATTCCTGAGCGATAACAACTTTGGATAGATCGCTGCTTTCCGTAGTGTTTACGCTGTTTTCAGAGGTGTAGCCGACTTCAAGCGAAGTTTTCATGAAGTTGGTCCAGTTGTACTGGGGGCGAAGCACGACGCTCAGCTTGTCGACGTCCTCATCGGCGAGAGGGCCATAGGCGGTACCCTGCTGATAAAGCGCGGAGTAAGCCAGTTCAACTTTGTCACTCAGTTTGACCACACCCCAGTCCAGAATCCGCCAGGACTCTTCCAAGGTGCCTGCCCACCAGGTGCTGTTCAATGACACTCCGCCACCATGCGAGACATAAGCCTGGTCCCCCATGGAGCCTTTGGCATACTGTACGATGAATTTGTTGAAGCCGCCCATGATGCCCTGGGAGTATTCGGCGGTCAGAAAGTAACCATCACGGTTGATGTCCTTGCTGACGTTCGCTTGAGCGTCATCCTGGGCGTCGGTCAGGTCGGCGTATCCATAAATACCGATAAGCTCCAGGTTGCCGGAACCGACAGGGAAGGTGTAGCGCAGATCCAGCTTGTTGTTCTGGACCTGAGTTTCGATTTCGCTGAGGCGCCCCGGGGTGTCAAAGTTGGTAAAGGCTAAGGAGAATTTCCCTGCTCCCAGATCTATGCTTTCGAGACCGGCACCGTAGCCTGAGTTATTAACGTAATACAGATCAAGTATATGAACGTCTTTACGCTGGTAGTAACGTTTGCCTACCCACAAGGTTGCTTCGGGGGCCCACCCAATAACGCCCTTCGCTGAACCGTAGGCCTCGCGCAACGCCCAGTCGCCACCCGCCCAGGGTTCGGATTGGGCTCTTGTAGTCTCGACGATCTGCCCTCCATTGGGGTTATTGGGGTTGGGGCGTAATTCTACTCCGGTCACCTCATTTGGGCCGTTCAGGGTTTGGTAGTCATTACCTTGGTTCAGGGCTTCATAAGCAAGCATGCTATCGAACCGGAAAACCTTGCTATCTTGGTTGAACAGTTCCTTCCCCAGGCTGAGCTCTCCGTAGGTATCACACTCGTCACCCAGGCGACCTGCAAAGTGCGCATTGGCACCGCTGCCATAGCACAGCTGCTCTCCGCCGCTAGAGGTTGTGCTCAGACCAGCACGCGCATATCCGTGAAAATCGATGGGACTGGCGGCCATGACAGGCGTGGTCATCACCGTAGCAGTAACCGCTGCAGCAAGAGGTAGCTTGTTACCGAAGAAGCGCTTGTTGTTTTGCATCGTTTGTGTCCTGTGCTTTTTGTCATTTTTTAATGTCAGGGAACGGAATCCCCGGGATGTCCGCCCGGTTCAGGCTTCCGGTTCCCGGGATTGCAGCTTCTGCCAATCAGACATTGGGAAACCGGATTTCATGGTGTTGTAACGCGGGAGTCAGTACATCCTCCGCCTTGAAGAATTTGGGGGGTGAGTTTTCAGGGGGAGGGGGGGGTAGAAGGAGGAGCTGCGGTTGTCGAGGCCGTTGTAGACTCCGGCAACCAGAGATGTTGAGGGCGCTTTAGCCGTTCTGGGGGAACCGTGTGGCTTTGAGGCTTTCCTTTATCTTCTTGAGATGACTGAGAAAATCCTTGCCGCGCTTGAGGGTGACACCGGTGGCGAGGATGTCGATGACCGTCAGGTGAATGATGCGCGACGACATCGGCATGTAGACCTCGGTATCTTCGGGCGCGGTCACGCCCAGTATGGCGGTACAGCACTCGGCCAGCGGGGAATCCGGATTTGTGATGCCAATCACAGTGGCGCCGTTTTCCCGAGCCACCTGGGCGATTTCGACGGTTTCCTTGGTACGGCCAGTGTAGGAGATCAGCACGATGACATCGCCGACCTGGCTGCCGGCGGCCACCATGCGCTGCATCAGCGCGTCGTCGTAGCTCATCACCGGAATATTGAAGCGGAAGAACTTGTGCTGGGCATCCAGGGCCACTGAGGCGGAGCCACCCATGCCGAAGAAGTTGATCTGTTTGGCCTGGATCAGGTAATCGATGACGGTAGCGAGGGCTTTCGGGTCCAGAGACTGGCGAGCTTTGTCCAGGCTGGCGATGGTGCTTAGCATGATCTTGTCAGCGAACTCGGCCACGGTATCGTCGGCCTCGACGTTCTGGCCCACATAAGGGGTGCCGGTGGCAATGCTCTGGGCCAGGCGGATCTTGAAATCCGGAAATCCGGTGGCGGAGAAACCGCGGCAGAATCGGTTGACCGTCGGTTCACTGACATCGGCAGCACGGGCCAGCGCCGCTATACTGTAGCGAGTGGCGGCGGTCGGGTCCTTGAGAATGGCTTCGGCCACTTTGCGCTCGGACTTGTTTAAGGTGTCCAGACGGGACTGGATATCTTCCAGAAGGTTGTCGTCCCGGTGCGCCTGGTTTGTCGCCATGGGTGGGTACTCCCTGCATCTTGTGCGATCGTTATTAGAAAACCGGATGGATTATAACGCGTTTTCGAAACTCGTGCCGTAGTAAAAATATCAATAAACGGAAGTTTGACTTGGATTTTTGCGGTTTGAATGTCATTATTTGGCTAAAATTACTACATTAATGATTGGAGCCTGGTGCCGCTCGTCCGGTGCCTGAATAAAAAAGAGAGATGGAACCCATGGTCAACCAAACCAACACCCGTTGTGACCTGATGCTTTTTGGCGCTCTGGGCGATCTGGCCCAGCGCAAGCTGTTCCCAGCGTTGTATCAGTTGGAGCGTGCCAACCTGCTGGCGGACGGCAGCCGGATTCTGGCTATTGCCCGAAATGAGGCCGGCACCGATGAGGTGCGAAACAAGCTGCTGGAGAAGCTGCGCCAGCACGTGAAGCCGGCGGAGTTCGACGAAAACATCGCGAACGACTTCCTCCAGCGCGTGGACTATCTTTGCCTGGATTTTGCAGATCAGGAAGGGTATCAGGCTCTCAATGAATGGCGGGATGCGGTCAACAACGAACTGATTGTCTACATGGCCACGCCTCCCTCCATGTATGGCGTGATTGCCCGCAACATGAAATCGTCCCAGTGCTGCAACGAACACACCCGGGTCGTAGTGGAAAAGCCCATCGGCCACGACCTGGAATCCTCCAAGGTGATCAATGACGAGCTGGGTGAGGTTTACAACGAAAACCAGCTGTTTCGCATTGATCATTACCTGGGTAAGGAGACGGTCCAGAACCTGATCGCCCTGCGTTTTGCCAACAACCTGTTTGCTTCCCAGTGGGACCAGAACCACATTTCCCACGTGGAAATCAGCGTTGCCGAGAGTGTCGGTATTGAAGGCCGCTGGGGCTACTTCGACAAGGCCGGCCAGATTCGGGATATGGTGCAAAACCATCTGTTGCAGCTGCTCTGCCTCATTGCCATGGACCCGCCGGCGGACCTCTCGGCGGACAGTATTCGCGATGAGAAAGTGAAAGTGCTGAAAGCGCTGAAACGGATCACCCCCAATATGATGGAAACCCACGTGGTGCGCGGTCAGTACACAGCGGGCACCATTATGGGCAAGCCGGTGCCGGGCTATCTTGAAGAGGACGGCGCCAATCGCGGCAGCGAAACCGAAACCTTCGTCGCCCTGAAAGTGGAGATCGACAATTGGCGCTGGTCGGGCGTGCCTTTTTATCTGCGCACCGGTAAACGCCTGCCGGAGAAGATGTCCCAGATCATCATTCACTTCAAACCGGCGCCACACTACATCTTTGATTCCGACCAGAAGCATCTGGCCAATAATAAGTTGATCATCCGCCTGCAGCCGGATGAAGGCATGGCGCTGAAAATTCTCACCAAGGACCAGGGTCTGGATAAAGGCATGCGCCTGCGCCAGGGGCCGCTGGAGCTGACCTTCTCGGAAACCTTCGAGAGCGATCGCATTCCGGACGCCTATGAGCGTCTTCTCTGGGAAGTGATGAAGGGCAACCAGTACCTCTTCGTGCGCCGGGACGAGGTGGAGTACGCGTGGCGCTGGGTCGATCAGGTGATCCAGAACTGGCACGACAGCGACGAGCCGCCGAAGCGTTACGCCTCAGGCACCTGGGGGCCGGTGGCCTCCATCGCCATGATTACCCGGGACGGGAGGAGCTGGTATGAAGACGCCTGAGCTGAACCTGCCGGAAGGCATTGAGCTGATCGCCGGCAGTAACGCCGATGCGGTGGCTCGACAGTTGGCGAAAGCCGTGGCGGCCGCTTTGGGCCGGCGGCTTGCCGAAGCGCTCCGGGCCAGCCTGGTGGTATCCGGTGGGTCCACGCCGCTGCCGTTTTTCAAGGTGCTGAGCCAGGAGCCTCTGGAATGGGCGCGGGTAGACGTGGCGCTGGCGGACGAGCGCTGGGTACCGGAGTCCGACCCGGCCAGCAACACCGCGCTGGTGAAGCAGCATTTGCTGGCGGGGCCGGCGGCGGCTGCCCGGTTCGTGTCTTTGAAGCAGGATGGTGACACGCCGGAAGAGGGCATGGCCGCGGTTGTGGCGGCCCTGGGCGATCTGGCCCAGCCCATTGATGTGCTGATTCTGGGCATGGGCAACGATGGCCACACCGCCTCGCTGTTTCCGGATGCGCCGGAACTGCACCGGGCCATGACCGCCGCTGAAGGTGAGCCGGCCGTTGCCGTACACCCGCCTTCCCAGCCCCAGAGCCGTATCACGCTGTCGTTCCCGTTGCTGAGCCAGGCCAGAATGACCGCCCTGCATCTGAAAGGCGACGACAAGCTGGATACCCTGGCGAAAGCGGCATCGGCGGTTGATCAGGTGAATGCGATGCCGATTCGTGGCTTTCTCAAGCCCGGCCTGAAGGTGTTCTGGAGCGCCTGAGCCCACACACTGACGATTGTCCAGCCCACCAACAGAGATACAGTTTGGAGACTTCAATGAATCAATTGTCTGATTACCACCGCGACCGGGTGCAGGCGGTGCTGGCCGCATCGCCGCTGGTGCCGGTCATTGCCATCCAGAATGCCGAGGACGCGCTGCCCCTGTGCCGCGCTCTGGTAGACGGCGGCATTCGCGTTCTGGAGATCACCCTGCGCACCGAGCATGGCGTGCGCGCCATCGAGCAGATTCGCAAAGCCATTCCCGAGGCCTGGGTAGGCGCGGGTACCGTGACCAGTATCGCGCAGTATCGCCAGGTGGAATCCGCCGGTGCCCAGTTTGTCATCACGCCGGGCGTGACTGAGGCCATTCTGGAGTTTGGTGTGACCTCTGAGGCCCCACTGTTGCCCGGCATTTCCACCGTATCGGAACTGATGATGGGCTACGCCTTTGGCTACCGGGAATTCAAGTTTTTCCCGGCGGAGGTGTCTGGTGGTATACCGGCCATCAAGGCGTTCAGCGGCCCGTTCCCGGATGTGACCTTTTGCCCGACCGGCGGAATTAACCGCAAGACAGCCGCGGATTACCTGGCGCTGAAGAACGTAAAAGCGGTAGGCGGTTCCTGGCTGACACCCGCTGACGCTATTGCCGCAGGTCGTTGGGGTGAGATCACCGATATTGCCCGCGCCAGCCTGGCGGATCTTTGAATCCGGTCTGAGCGATAGGCACAAAAAAGCCAGTTACCGGGAGGTAACTGGCAAACGGTCATGTGTCGTCAACATGAATTCTGGTGAGAGCCAGAGGGAAAAAGCGGGCTGCAGGGCCCGCTTTTTCGTTAGCGGATGTCAGTGCCCACGCGAACGATTTTCATGGTGTTGGTGCCGCCCTGGGCGTTGACGTAATCGCCCTTGGTGATGACCACCAGATCACCATCCTTCACCACACCACGCCGTTGCAGCTCAGCAATGGCTTCGGCATTGGTCTGCTCGTTTGGCAGTTTGGCGGAATCAAACGGAACCGTCTGAACGCCGCGATACATCACCACCCGGTGCTGGGTGGTGTGATGCCGGGAGAACGCGAAGATTGGCAGGCTGGATTTGATGCGGGACATCAGCCGGGGCGTTGCACCGGTTTCCGTCATGCAGATAATCGCCGTGACGCCGTTCAGGTGGTTGGCCGCATACATGGCAGACAGTGCGATGGCTTCATCCACCTGTTCCATGCTTTCGTGAATCCGGTGCTTGGACTGGTGCATGGTGGGGTGGCGTTCAGCCCCCAGGCAGATGCGCACCATGGCTTCCACCGCTTCGGTGGGGTAGTCGCCCACGGCCGTCTCGGCGGACAGCATCACCGCATCGGTGTAGTCCATCACCGCATTGGCCACGTCTGATACTTCAGCTCGGGTCGGCATCGGGTTGGTGATCATCGATTCCATCATCTGGGTGGCGGTGATCACGGCACGGTTCAGCACCCGCGCGCGGCTGATGATGTGCTTCTGCACGCCCACCAGTTCCGCATCGCCGATTTCCACCGCCAGGTCGCCCCGGGCCACCATAACGGCGTCGGACGCTTCAATCACCGCGTCCAGCGCGGCATCGTCGTGGGCCAGCTCGGCCCGCTCGATCTTGGCCACCAGGCCGGCTTCCGAGCCTGCCTCTTTCAGCAACCGGCGGGCGGTGTGCATGTCTTCGGCAGTGCGCACGAACGACACCGCCACGTAGTCCGCACCCAGGCGGGCGGCGGTTACGATGTCCTGCTTGTCTTTCTCGGTCAGCGCTT
Organism: Marinobacter sp. L-46; assembly: GCF_056859535.1. Classification (NCBI taxonomy): domain Bacteria; kingdom Pseudomonadati; phylum Pseudomonadota; class Gammaproteobacteria; order Pseudomonadales; family Marinobacteraceae; genus Marinobacter; species Marinobacter sp. L-46. The sequence continues at coordinate 111,226 of NZ_JBSXOP010000059.1, read as the reverse complement.
CGGCAGAGAGGCCGCCGCCGCGCTTGTTCAGGCCCTTGTTGTTGGACAGGGGGCCGCCGATCAGCACCTTCGAAGTAATGCTTTGGCTATCGACCGCTTGCACTTCCATTTCAATGCGGCCGTCGTCCAGCACCAGGATATCGCCGGCTTTGACGTCATTGATCAGTTGCTCGTAATCAATGCCAACCCGCTCGGCATTGCCGGCTTCCTTGTCCATGGCCGCGTCCAGTACGAAGGTCTGGCCGGCTTCGAGAAACACCTTGTTGTCGGTGAAGCGGGCAATCCGCAGTTTCGGACCCTGCAGGTCTGCCAGCAGAGCGACAAAACGGCCCTGGGCGGCGGCCGCTTCCCGAACCCGGCGGGCCCGGGCGATGTGCTCGTCAGCACTGCCGTGGGAGAAATTCAGTCGGGTAACGTCAACCCCGGCCTTGATGATGGAGGCCAGGGACTCCGGGGAATCCGTAGCGGGGCCGAGGGTGGCGACAATTTTGGTGCGCCTGAGCATGTGTATGTTCCTTTTGTTCCGGTGAAATGCGGCCGGTCTTGCCCGGTTACTTGCTGGCATTCATGAGCGCGATCGCGTTGTCCAGCATCCGGTTCGAGAAGCCCCATTCATTGTCGTACCAGGCCATGACTTTCACGTGACGGCCAATGACCCGGGTATGGTTGGCGTCAAAGACGCTGGACAGGGCATTGTGGTTGAAATCAACGCTGACCAGTTTCTCAACATTGTAGCCCAGTACCGGGTTGTTCTCTGCCGCGGCTTTGACGGCCTCGTTGATTTCCTCAACGGTGGTGTCGCGGCCGGCGATAAAGCCGAAGTCCACCAGAGACACGTTGATGGTGGGCACCCGCACGGCCAGGCCGTCGAGCTTGCCGTTCAGGTCCGGTATCACTTTGCCAATGGCTGCAGCAGCGCCGGTCTTGGTCGGGATCATCGACTGGGTGGCAGAGCGCGCACGGTACAGGTCGGTGTGGTAGACGTCACTCAGCTTTTGGTCGTTGGTGTAGGAGTGAATGGTGGTCATCAGGCCACTCTCGATGCCCACGGTTTTGTGCAGGGCCTCAACCACCGGCGCCAGGCAGTTGGTGGTGCAGGAAGCGTTGGAGATCACGTCGTGCCCGGCATTCAGAATATCGTGGTTAACGCCGTAAACTACCATGGCGTCTGCATCGGGTGAGGGTGCAGAAATGATGACTTTGCGTGCGCCCGCTTTAAGATGGGCGGCGGCTTTGTCCCGCTTGGTGAACAGTCCGGTGCATTCGAACACCACATCCACATGGTAGTCTTTCCAGGGCAGGTCTTCGGGGTTGCGAATGGCGGTGATGGCAATGCGATCGCCATTCACCGTCAGAGACTCGGCGTCATGGCTGACAACGCCGTCAAAGCGGCCATGAACGCTGTCGTACTTTAATAGATGAGCGTTGGTTTCGGCGTCACCCAGGTCGTTGATGGCAACCACCTGCATCTGTTTGCGGTAGTCATTTTCGTAAAGGGCGCGGAGTACGTTGCGGCCGATGCGGCCAAAACCGTTAATGGCAATGCGGATGGTCATGAGTCGACTCCTGTATTGGCTGTTTTTTGTTCGATTACGGCTTGCGATGTAGTAAATATAACAACAAAAAAACGAAAAATGAACGTTATTCGGGTTCAAAGTTCAAAATAAATAGGTAAAATTACATTCACAAAGACGACAGTCATAACAAACGGATTGCAGTGCCTGATCACTGCAACAACCCATATGGAGTTCGCCATGCACCCCATCGTAGACAAGGTCACCCAGCGCATCATCGAGCGCAGCCGTGCCACCCGCCAGGACTATCTGGCCCGGATGGCAGCGCTCAAGGCGCAATCGCCCCATCGCAGCACGTTGTCCTGCGGTAATCTGGCCCACGGGTTTGCCGCCTGCAGTCAGGCGGACAAAGACACCCTGAAATTCATGAACAAGGCCAATGTGGCCATCGTATCAGCCTACAACGATATGCTTTCGGCCCACCAGCCTTATGAAAAGTTCCCGGATATCATCCGCGAAGCTGCCCACGGCATGGGTTCGGTGGCGCAGTTTGCCGGCGGCACCCCAGCCATGTGTGATGGTGTGACCCAGGGTCAGCCGGGCATGGAGCTGAGCCTGTTCTCCCGGGACACCATCGCCATGAGCACCGCTGTGGCGCTCAGCCACAACATGTTCGATGCCACACTGCTTCTGGGTGTCTGTGACAAGATCGTACCGGGCCTGTTGATTGGCTCCCTGAGCTTCGGCTACCTGCCGACCATTCTGGTGCCCGCCGGCCCCATGCCTTCTGGCCTGCCCAATAAAGAAAAGCAGCGCATCCGCCAGCTCTATGCCGAAGGCAAAGTTGGTCGTGATGAGCTGCTGGAGGCGGAGAGCAAGTCCTACCACAGCCCGGGTACCTGCACCTTTTACGGCACCGCCAACAGCAACCAGCTGCTTGTGGAAGTCATGGGGCTGCACCTTCCGGGCTCTGGTTTTGTCAATCCGGGCACTCCGCTGCGCGAGGCGCTGACCCGCGCGGCCACTGAACAGGTGATCAAGCTGTCCAAACCCCACGGCGGCGAACTGGGGCTGGCGGACATGGTGGATGAGAAATCCATCGTCAACGCGCTGGTAGCGCTTCTGGTGACCGGTGGCTCCACCAACCACACCATCCACTGGATCGCCATTGCCCGGGCTGCGGGCATTATCATCAACTGGGACGATTACTCCGAACTGTCGTCAGCCGTGCCGTCCATGACCCGCATCTACCCGAACGGCCAGGAAGATATCAACGCCTTCCACGAAGCCGGCGGCACGCCGTTCCTGATTCGTGAACTTCTGAACGCCGGGTTCCTGCATGACGATGTCAACACGGTGGTGGGCCATGGCCTGGAGCGTTATACCCAGATGCCGGAGATGGACGGCGAACGCCTGGTCTGGAAACCGGCCGTTGAAAAGAGCCTTGCGCCGGATGTGTTGAGCAGCGCCGCCGAGCCTTTCGCCCCGAACGGAGGCCTGAAAGTTCTGGACGGTAACCTGGGCCGGGGCGTCATCAAGGTGTCGGCGGTTGCGCCGGAACACCACGTGATCGAAGCGCCCGCCGTGGTATTCAATGACCAGAATGATCTCAAGGCGGCGTTTGAGGCGGGCGATCTGGACCGGGACTGCATCGTAGTGGTTCGTTTCCAGGGGCCGAAAGCCAACGGTATGCCCGAGCTGCATAAACTGACACCTTATTTGGGGGTGCTGCAGGACCGCGGATTCAAAGTCGGCCTGGTGACGGATGGTCGTATGTCGGGGGCCTCTGGCAAGGTGCCGGCGGCCATTCACGTGTATCCGGAAGCGCTGGACGGCGGGCCACTGGCCCGGGTACAGGACGGTGACGTGATCCGCCTGGACGCCGTCGCTGGCAACCTGAGCATCGCCGTCAGCGATCAGGAATTTGCCGCACGGGCACCTGAAAAGGCGGACCTGAGCGCGTATCATCATGGCTTTGGTCGGGAGCTGTTTGGCTGGCTGCGCCGGTCGTCCAGCAACCCCGAAGAAGGGGCGAGTTTTTTCTGGAATCACGACGCATGACCGCAACATCCTATTCCCTGGTTGGCGACATTGGCGGCACCAACGCCCGCTTTGCGCTGGTCCGCGAGGGCGAGGTGCAGCCGCAGGCCATCGAAGTGCTGCCCTGCAGTGACTACGAGAATCTGGATGCGGCAATTGTTGACTATTTGCGCCGCGCGGGTGTTGAGGCGGTCGGGCAGGCTTGCCTGGCGGTGGCATCGCCGGTACAGGGTACCCAGGTACGGATGACCAACAACCATTGGCGTTTTGACATCGAAGACGTCCGTCAGCAGTTTGGCTGGTCGGCTTTCAAGGTGATCAACGACTTCACCGCCATGGCCCTGGGCGTGCCCCATGCGCCGGAATCCCATCTGGTGCATGTCTGCGGTGGCCCGGGCGACCCCCGCCGCCCGCGGTTGGTGATGGGGCCGGGTACCGGCCTTGGTGTGTCGGGTCTGGTGCCCATCCATAACGGCTGGGTTCCGCTGATGACTGAGGGCGGTCACGTCGACTATGCGCCAACGGATGATCTCGAAATGCAGGTATTGCAGATACTGCGCGCCCGCTTTGGCCGGGTATCGGTGGAACGCATTCTGTGCGGCCAGGGTCTGCTGAACCTTTATCAGGCCCACGCCGAAATCCGTGGTGTGGCGGCGCCGCTGGATGCTCCGGAGAAGATCACAGCAGCGGCTGTGGACGCCTCCGATGCCTTGGCCAGGGAAACCCTTCGGCACTTCTGCGAGATTCTTGGGCGTACCGCAGGCAACGCGGTGCTGACGCTGGGAAGTCTGGGTGGCGTGTACCTGTGTGGCGGCATTCTGCCCAGATTCCTCGAGTTTTTTCTGGAGAGCCCGTTCCGTAACGGCTTTGAAGACAAGGGGCGCATGCGCCCGTTACTGGAATTCACACCAGTCTATGTGGTAACCGAGGCCTATACCGGTCTGCTGGGGGCTGCCGAAGCACTGGGCAATCCCGAGGTATGACCAGAACTCTGGCGGAGCTGTCGTTTGATGAGCTGGTCCGGCAGGTCCGGGCCTGCCGGATTTGCGCCGGTGCCTTGCCGCACGAGCCCAGGCCGGTGGTCCAGCTCAGCGAATCCTCCCGCATTCTGGTCGTCGGGCAGGCGCCGGGCCGACGGGTGCATGAAACCGGTCTGCCGTTCAACGATCCCAGTGGCGACCGGCTGCGCCAATGGATGGGTATTACTCGCGACACCTTCTACGATGAACAGAAACTCGCCATCCTGCCCATGGGGTTCTGTTATCCGGGCACCGGCAAATCCGGAGATCTTCCGCCGCGCCCGGAATGTGCGCCGGCCTGGCGCCAGGCATTGCTCGACCGTTTGCCGGAGATTCGCCTGACCTTGTTGATCGGTCAATACGCTCATGCCTGGCATATTCCCGGCGCAAGGCGTGCGGTTACCGAAAATGTGCGGCGCTGGCAGCAGTTCTGGCCTGCTGTCATTCCCATGCCCCATCCCAGCCCGCGGAATAACCTCTGGCTGCGAAAGAATCCCTGGTTTGAACTGGAGGTGGTACCAGCCCTGCAGGAGCGAGTGGCCGAGGTGGTCGCCGGGTAATGCATGTTCGATCAGGGCACCGGCGCGCTCCGTACCGCTTCCAGTAGCCGATACCATAAGGGGCGGGGCAGCGATGTATCTGCTCCGGCGGAAGCCGCCGCAATTCGTTCCTGTTTCAGGGAGCCCAGCACCGGTATCGGGCTACCCGGTAACTGACGGATCCAGGCGACGGCCAGGCCGTTAAGGCAAAGGCCGGTTTGCTCTCTCGCCTCGCTCACCAGATCCTCAGGCACGGCATTCGCCATTTGTCCGCCGGCCAGCGGTGACCAGGCAAGCCACCTCAACCGGTCGCAGAGCATGGCGTCGTGCTGGCCGTTGAAGAGCGCATCGGCACGGGCCAGCGACAGCTCGGACTGGTTGCAGACCAGTGGCAGCGGGGTGTGCTGTTGCAGCCATCGCCATTGATCCGGCATAAAATTAGACACGCCAATATGGCTGACCTTTCCGTTCGCGACGGCCTGCTCCAGTACCCGCACAACCGCCCCGGCATCCATGAGTGGGTCCGGTCGATGAATCAGAAAGGTATCAATCTGTTCCAGCTGCAATCGTTGCAGGGCTCCATCAATAGCCTGCCGCAAGTAGTCGGCCTCGGCCCGGTAATGCTTGGTCTGCCAGCGGCTGGTGTCGAGATGGCCCGGTACGATGCCGGCCTTGGTGATGACACGTATCTTCTGTTTCAGGCCCGGCGCTGTGGCCAGCGCTTTCCCGAAGTGGCGCTCGCAAGCGCCATCGCCGTAAATATCGGCGTGGTCAAACACGTCAAGACCCTGGTCGACCTGATGGCTGATCCAGCCCGCAAGAGTCTGGGCGCGAAGCAGTTGCGGGTGGTCGAGCAGGCGCATCATGCCGAGTATCAGCGGGGTATCGCGTAACCAGGTGCCGTATTCTGTGCTCATGGCTGGTGGGCTCCAAAGGCAGTGACAACGCGGTCATCGCCATATTGTCGGGAAAACACATAGGGGTTCGCGCTGATCATGCGATGGCTGCCAGCTCCGATGGCCGGATGGCGCTCCCGGAATTGTCCCAGGGCGCGCCAGTGTTCCAGGATGCTGTTAACCTGGCCTGAGTCGATGGACTGCCAGTTCATGGGCGAGCGGGTGCCCTGGTGGGCGTCCGAGCCGGTGGGTCCGAACTCGCGCCCGGATTCATCGCCATAAAACAGCTGAACAGCGCCGGGCGTCAGCAACAGGGCCGCAGCGGCGCGTTTCTGCAACTGTGGATCCCTATCGGCAATACGGCTGAACAGGGTCGTGTCGTGAGAGGAAATGTAGCTCAGGACATTGAAGGGATCGTCGCCATTCAAACGGTTGGCGTAATCGGCATAAACCGATTCCATGGCCGGCAGGCAGCGCGCCCCGGCGGCAGCCTCTTCCTGTAAGTCGAAGTTGATCACAGCGTCGAAGCCAGCGTCAAAGTAGCTGCTTTTCTGAACGGAATGTGGAAACACCTCTGCGACCATCCAGAACTCCTCCGCGGGCAGAGCCTCGCCCGGATTAGCTCGACGATAATCCTCCAGGGCCTGTTGGGCGGCCGCCTTGAGTTCGGTCCAGGCTTCTGGTTCCACATGTTTTGCGGTATCAACGCGGAAACCATCGATACCAAATTCCCGGACCCAATCCGTTAACCAGGTGATCAGATAGTCACGCACAGTGGCGTCTTCCAGTTCTGTGGCCCGGGTGGTCGGTTTGTTTTTCAGAAACTCGGGAAGACCAACGGCCTGGTCAGATTCGGTCTTGAAGTCCGGCAGGAAAGCCAGAGAACCACGCACTTCATCAATGGACGCATTCGGCGGCGTTTCGTAGTCGGCAATGCCGGCCCGCACCCAGTTCTTGCCCCACCAGCCGGACCAGTCCGGGTGATCATAGTCAATGAACGCGTGGTAGGCGTGGAAGTTCTCCCAGGATTCCGGCCTCCAGTCTCCCCAACGCTCGGGCAGGTGCTTTTCGAATCCGTCGTATAGAGAGCCGAAGCCAAAGGTTTGCATATCCTGAAGTGTGGTGTAACCGGGGTGGTTCATAACCACATCCAGTACCACCCGAATGCCCCGTTGGTGGGCTTGCTCCACCAGAGTCCGGAATTCTTCCCGGGTACCGAAGTTGGCGTCGGGTACGGTGAAATCCAGGGCGTAATAGCCGTGGTAGCCGTAATGCCGGAAATCACCCCGGTCACCGCCGCCCACCCAGCCATGGATCTGTTCAAACGGTGGTGTAATCCAGAGAGCATTTACGCCCAGTGCCTGCAGGTAATCGAGCCGTTGTGCCAGGCCTGTAAAGTCGCCGCCATGGAAGGTGCCAATTTCGTTCTTCCCGTCCGGTTTTCGGCCATAGTTATTGTCGTTGTCCGGGTTGCCATTGGCAAAACGGTCAGTGACGGCGAAGTACACCGTCGCGCCACCCCAGGTAAACTGTCCGGCTTCTGAGTTGGCCGCCTCTAGCAGTACTAGTCCTTCGGCCTGTTCTCCGGGGGCCATGGTGACCTGGCCGTCACGGACAACGGCGGTACGGCCGGTGTAGTAATCGCGAACCCGTTGGCCATCGGCAAAGGTGCCGGCGACGGGGATGACCAGTTCTGTGGTCGCCGCTTCGCAGAAGGTATCCCCCTGCAGGCGAGTCTGTGGCCCTGCAGGCATCGTGCTGCTATTGCTACTGGTACTGGTACTGGTACTGGTACTGGTGCAACCGCTCAGCACAAGGGCGGCAATAACGGTGGATAGGGCTGTAGTTGTAAAGGATGGCTGCATGGCGCGACACTCCGGACGGGTCCTGGTTGTTGTTGCTGCCATGTAACCAGACTTCGGCCCGCACCGGGAGAAGGAGTTTTCTACGCCGGTCTACTCCCCCATACTACGCCTCGGGGAATGATATAAGGGGTGATGCCTACAGCGCCGTTTTGCAACACAGTGCAGAGATTCGCAAAAGAAAGATTTGCGTCAGGCCCGGCCAGGCAACCTCGTGGTAGGCCGGACAAGAACAAAAAAGCAATCAGACACAGAGGAATAACCTGATGAATCGTCGAACCTTTATTCGCAGCACCCTTGCCATTTCTGTGGTTGCCGCCAGCCTGGGCATGGCTGCGCCAGCTCTTGCCGAGATTGAGGAGGGCAAACTGGTTGTCTGGATCAATGGCGACAAGGGCTATGACGGCCTGCAGCAAGTCGGTGACTGGTTTACCGAGGAAACCGGCATTCCGGTTGAGGTTGCTCACCCGGACAGTGCCACCGATAAATTCCAGCAGTCTGCCGCTACCGGCAATGGACCGGATATCTTTATCTGGGCCCACGATCGTGTTGGCGAGTGGGCCCAGAGTGGCATCATTTCCGAGATCAAGCCGTCCCAGAAGGTGATCGACGCCAACTACGAATTCACCTGGGATGCCGTCACCGTGGATGGCAAGAAGTATGGCTACCCGATGGCCGTTGAATCGATAGGCCTGATCTACAATAAGGATCTGTTGCCGGAGCCACCAACGGCCTTTGAAGACATTCCCGCCGTACACAAGACCCTGGCGGAGGACGGCAAACGGGCGATTCTGTGGGATTACAACAATACCTACTTCACCTGGCCCATGCTGGCGGCCGATGGCGGCTATATTTTCGCCGAGAATGCCGATGGTTCGGTTAACGTCAGTGACACCGGCGTAAATAACCAGGGTGCCATGGCCGGTGCCAACGCGCTGGTGCGGCTCATCGAAGAGGGTGTGATGCCCCGTGGAGCGGATTACAGTGCTATGGAATCCAGCTTCAACAAGGGCGAAACCGCCATGATGATCAATGGCCCCTGGGCCTGGGCCAATGCTCGCAAGAGTGGTATCAACTTCGGTGTGACCACACTGCCAACGGTGAATGGCGAACCGAGCAAGCCCATGGTCGGTGTGATGGCAGCAACGCTTAACTCTGCGAGCCCGAACAAGGACCTGGCGGTGGAATTTCTGGAGAATTACGCGCTCTCGGTCAAGGGCCTGAAGATGGTGAACGACGATGTTCCTCTGGGCGCAGTTGCCAACAAGGCGTTCATGGATGAGCTTTCTTCGGATCCCAACATCAAAGCCACCTTCGAGAATGCCCAGCTGGGCGAGCCCATGCCCAATGTGCCGGCCATGGGGGCATTCTGGTCATCCATGGGGCCCGCGCTCCAGAACATGACCTCTGGCCGCCAGCCGGTTGAAGATGCCCTGAACGCAGCCGCCCAGCGCATTACCCGCTGAGACCGGCGCTCGGGTTACGGGCCAGGGAAGGCCCCGCCCGACACCTGATGTGACTGAGAACCTGCCGTCGCCGGCCGGGCGACGGTGCCAATCGGGCTGACTACAATGATAACGGAAACCCTGTCCTCTCCCGCATTCGAAAGCAGATCTTCCATGATTCGAGTATTCCTGAAGTGGGGCGCCCTGGCCGCTCTGGTTGCCGCTGCGCTCTACCTGATTCTGGCCCTGTATGTGCAGCGCGAATTCGTGTTTGCCATGCTGTTCCTGGTGCTGACGGCCTCGGCTGTGGCTGTATTTGTCAGCAAACGGCTGTATGCGCACCGGTACATTTTCCCTGCCATTGCTGGCATGGGGTTATTTGTGATTTTCCCGCTGATGTACACCGTCGGTATCGGATTCACTAACTACAGTGCCAGTAACCTGTTGAGCTTTGAACAGGTGAACGAGAACCTGTTGAGCCGAACCTACCAGTCGGAAGACGTTCGTTACGATTTCAAAGCCTTCGAGAGTGAGGGCGGCTACGTATTTTATCTGGAGGGTGAGCACCAGGCGCTGGTGACACCGCCGGTGGACCTCGCTGACGGAGAAACCCGGGCCCCGGTGTTTCCCGCAGACGCTATGCCTGAGGGAGAGCCGCTGGCGATCCGCGACATCATCCAGTTGCGGCAGTCGCTCTCGGAACTCAAACTCGTGACCGACGATAACCGTGAATTGAGCCAGGCGAGCCTGCGTTCCTTTGCGGCCATTCACCCCCAGTTTACCCGCCATGACAATGGCACGCTTACCAACAATCAGACCGGTGAAACCTACTTCCCCAATCACGACACGGGTTTCTATGTGAATGCGGATGGTCAGAAGCTGGTGCCGGGCTGGACCGTAAATATCGGTTGGGACAACTACGTTAAAGTGGTCACTGACCCGAGCATCAGTGGCCCCTTCCTGCAGATCTTTGTCTGGACCCTGTCTTTTGCCCTGGCCACGGTGCTGTTTACTCTGGCTTTGGGACTGGTATTGGCCAATCTGCTGCAATGGGATCAGATACGGGGTAAAGGGTTCTATCGCACCATGCTGATTTTGCCTTATGCCGTGCCGGCGTTTATCTCGATCCTGGTATTCAAGGGGCTGTTCAACCAGAACTTCGGTGAGATCAATCTGGTACTGGAAGGACTTTTTGGTGTCCGCCCGGACTGGTTCAGTGATCCGGCTCTGGCCAGAACGATGATTCTGATTGTGAATACCTGGCTCGGTTACCCTTATATGATGCTGTTGTGCATGGGCCTGCTGCAGGCAATCCCCAGGGATCTGTATGAAGCATCCGCAATGGATGGTGCCGGGCCAATCCACAATCTGTTCAACATCACGCTGCCGCTTATCATCAAGCCATTGATGCCGCTGTTGATTGCCAGCTTTGCCTTCAACTTCAACAATTTTGTCCTGATTGCGCTGCTCACCGGCGGTGCCCCTGACATCCTTGGGGCCAGCACACCGGCAGGTACCACCGATTTGTTGGTGAGCTATACCTACCGCATCGCATTCCAGGATTCCGGGCAGAACTTTGGCCTGGCAGCGGCCATTGCCACGGTGATCTTCATCGTGGTGGGTGCGCTGTCTCTGATCAACCTGAAACTGTCCAAAATTAAGGTGTAAGGAGCTTTCCATGGCAATGGTTCAACCTCGCTCCACCAGGTATCGTGTGCTGGCCTCCCATCTGGGAATGTTGGCGTTCATTGCGATTATCCTGTTCCCACTGCTGATGGTGATCTCCATTTCCTTCCGTAGTGGTAATTTTGCCTCCGGCAGCTTACTGCCGGAGAATCCATCCCTGGAGCACTGGTATCTGGCGCTCGGGATTCCCTATACCGATGAAGCCGGCGTCACCACTCAGCCGCCGTTCCCGGTCCTGCTGTGGCTCTGGAATTCCATCAAGGTGGCGGTGGTTTCGTCGGTGCTCATTCTGGCGCTGTCCACCACGAGTGCCTACGCTTTTGCCCGGATGCGCTTCGCCGGTAAAGGTTTTGTGCTGAAGTCGATGCTGATCTTCCAGATGTTTCCGCCGGTGCTGTCTCTGGTGGCACTGTACGCACTGTTCGATCAGATCGGTAATCATGTGAGCTGGTTGGGGCTGAATACCCACGGGGCCGTGATTGTGGCCTCACTGGGTGGCATGGCCCTGCATATCTGGACCATCAAGGGCTATTTCGACTCCATCGACCGGTCTCTGGAAGAAGCGGCGATTGTTGACGGTGCCACCACCTGGCAGGCGTTCCGATACATTCTGCTGCCGCTTTCGGTGCCGATTCTGGTGGTGGTGTTCATCCTGGCGTTCATCATGACTATCATGGAATACCCGATGGCTTCGGTGCTGCTGGTGGATACCGACAAGCTAACTCTCGCCGTGGGGGCTCAGCAGTATCTCTATGAGCAGAACTACCTGTGGGGTGATTTTGCGGCTGCGGCAGTGTTGTCCGGCCTGCCCATAACCATGATTTTCCTTTACTGCCAGAAGTGGATTGTTGGCGGTCTTACCGCTGGCGGTGTCAAAGGCTGACGCCAAACCCGGGGCGGTGCCCAATCCCGGCGCCGCCCGCTCCCTAGGGCCAGAAGGTTGGATCCCGAACGGCCCTTCCGCGACAACTGCGTCTTCCTGCATGCCATTTCGCGACCCGGTCAGGCTTATCCCCCCTGCTGACCGGGCTTTTTTTGTTTGCACTACCGGGTACTGACATACGGACAAAAAAAGGCCGGTACGAATACCGGCCAATGAGAGTGTATTGCAGATCAGATCAGAAGCGGAGCCTCAGAAATCGATACAGGGCTCCCGGTAGAGGCGGGGGCAGGCAGCGCCGTCTTCCCGGAACAGATGGCACTTGTTGGCATTCAGTCCCAGTGTCATCGGGGCACCTTCCTGAACGGGATTGCCGCCATCGGTGCGCATGGTCAGTACACCCTCCACGTTGTTCGCGACCAGATGGACCAGGGTCTGGTAACCCAGACGTTCAACAACGTGCACTTCGCCTTGCAGGTACATGTCGGCTTCCTGGCTTTCAGTCAGGTGCTCGGGGCGAATACCCAGTGTCACGTTCTCGCCCTCCAGCAGACCGTGACCGTTCACAGGCAATTCAAACTGATGATTACCGGGCAGGGTGACAGTCACTGACTGGCTGCTGGCAGAAGCCACCTGGCAGTCGATGAAGTTCATCTTTGGTGAGCCAATAAAGCCTGCCACAAAGCGGGTGGCCGGATAGTGGTAGAGTTCCATGGGCTTGCCCACCTGGGCAATGCAGCCGTGATCCAGCGCCACGATTTTGTCGGCCATGGTCATGGCTTCCACCTGATCGTGGGTGACATAAATCATGGTGGCGCCCAGGCGTTTGTGCAGGCGGGATATTTCGATCCGCATCTGAACGCGCAGCGAGGCATCCAGGTTGGACAGCGGCTCGTCAAACAGGAACACCGCCGGCTCCCGAACGATGGTACGGCCGATGGCGACCCGCTGGCGCTGGCCGCCGGAGAGGTCTTTGGGCTTGCGTTCCAGGAGCTTGTCGAGTTGCAGCAGGGTGGCGGCGTCCTGAACCCTCCGGTTGATTTCGTCCTTGTGGGTTTTCGCGAGCTTCAGGCCGAAGGCCATGTTCTCCGCCACGTTCATGTGCGGGTACAGGGCGTAGGACTGGAATACCATGCCCACTTCGCGGGCTTTGGGTGGCAGGTCGTTGACCCGGTCGTTGCCGATATACATATCACCCGAGGTGATGTCTTCCAGGCCCGCAATCATGCGTAGCAACGTCGATTTGCCGCAGCCGGAGGGGCCGACGAAAACCACAAATTCACCGTCCTGGATATCCAGGTTTACATTGCGGGTAACCTGGGTTTCGTCGTAGCTTTTACAGATGTTTCTCAGAGTTACACTTGCCATAACGTCAATCTTTTTGTTGGTAGAGACATCAGTCAGAGCCGGGCAATGTCGCTGCCCCAGGGCTCCAGCTTAAGTTCGTTACCTTGCCATTGGCCGCCGATGAACTCCGGTGTGCTTTCTACCGGTGCGGCCGCGGACGACAAGGATATGGTGGCCGGCCGGTTGCTCAGGTTGAGGGCAACCAGCAGGGTCTGTTCACCGTGGCTTCGAGTGAACACCAGAGTGTCCCTCGGGCTGTCGAGAAATTCGATATCACCTTTCAGAAGCACCGGTTGCGTGCGCCGCCAGCCGAGGAAGGCCCGGTAGGCTGTGAGCACCGAATTCTCGTCGGCATGCTGCAGCGCAACGGCAGCACTGTAGTGTTCATCATAAACCGGCAGCCAGGGGCGGGCATCAGAAAAACCACCATGGCTTTCCTTATGATGCCAAACCATTGGCGTACGACATCCGTCCCGGCCTTTGAACTCCGGCCAGAAGGTGATGCCGTATGGATCGACCAGATCCTCGTATTGCAGTTCCGCTTCGGTCAGGCCCAGTTCTTCGCCCTGATAGATGCAGACGCTGCCACGCAGGGTCAGCAACATGACCATGTAGGCTTTCAGCTGCTCCTCGGATTCTGCCTTCCAGCGGGTTGCAACCCGGGCAACGTCATGGTTGCCGATTGCCCAGCAGGGCCAGCCGTCGGTGAGTTTCTTTTCGATACCATCAACGGTCTTGCGGAAGAAGTCGGCGCCATGCTGTTCAGTCAGCAGATCGAACGAATAGGCCATGTGCAGTTTGTCACCGCCGCTGGTGTAGTCGGCCATGGTCTGCAGGGAATCGTCGTCGCCGATCTCTCCTACGGTTGTGGTTTCCGGGTACTGGTTCAGCAGCGCCCGAAGTTTTTTCAGGAACTGCAGGTTTTCCGGTCGGGTCTTGTCGAACTTGTGGTGCTGGTAGGCGTAGGGATTTTCTTTGCGCACGCCAATGGAGCCTTCCTTGATAGCCTTGCTGGGCGGGTTGTCCCGCAGTTGCTGGTCATGGAAACAGAAGTTGATGGCATCCAGGCGGAAGCCATCCACACCACGGTCGAGCCAGAACTTTACGTCTGACAGCACCTGTTCCTGGACTTCCGGGTTATGGAAATTCAGGTCTGGCTGGCTGGTCAGGAAATTGTGCAGGTAATACTGCTTGCGACGGCTGTCCCAGGCCCAGGCCGAGCCGCCGAATACCGACAGCCAGTTATTGGGCGGGGAGCCATCCGGTTTGGGGTCTGCCCAGACATACCAGTCGGCCCGGGCGTTGGTGCGGGACTGACGGCTTTCCGCAAACCAGGGGTGCTGGTCTGAGGAGTGGCTGAGGACCTGGTCGATCATGATTTTCAGGCCGCGTTTGTGGGCCTCCGCAATCAGCTTGTCCAGATCGGACAGGGTGCCGAAGATGGGGTCGACATTTCGATAGTCGGATACATCGTAGCCAAAATCCTTCATGGGAGAGGTAAAGAACGGAGACAGCCAGATGGCGTCTACATTCAGGCTGGCGATGTAGTCGAGTTTGGCGGTTACGCCCGGCAGATCGCCAATACCGTCGCCATTGGAATCGTAAAAACTGCGTGGGTAAACCTGATAGATTACGGCGCCACGCCACCAGTCTGGATTTCTGATCATCTTGCCTCGCTTACACCCTGGTGGTGATGGATTGTTTTTATCGGGGTGGAGATGGGTTCCCACCAGATAACACCCGATCAATGGTGCGACGGAGGCGTCGCCCCTTCATCCTCCTGCCTGAATATTTGTTGGCGTAGGTGGGGGGAGGAGAGGGGCGTAGGGAGGGGGAGCGAGGCGGAGGGCTACTCCCCCTGGATTTTGCTCAGCAGATCCCGGGCCAGTTCAATGGCTTCTGAACGGTGGCTGATGTTCTGCTTCTGATAGAGGCTGCGAATGTGGGTTTTGACGGTGGTGGAGGCCACTTTCAGGTGCTCGGCAATCTGGTCGTTGGAGAGGCCGGCGTGAATCAGGCTGAGAATCTGCCACTCGCGCCGGGTCAAAGGTGAGGTACGGATGAGCTCCGGGACATCCGGCCGGTCGATAATGTCCTGGATAATGGCCTCATCAAGGGAAATCCGGATCGCCCGGCTGAAATCCCGCTGTTGTTGTGCCAGTTGGATCAGTCGTTCAGCCCGCTGCATTTCCATGCCATCAATCAGGCCATCGTTGATCAGCGCCTTGAGCATGACAATCAGAACCTTGCCAAGGCGCAGGAAGCTGCCTACAGCCCCGGTGGTGCTGGCCAACTCAAGGGCCAGCTTCATGTGTTCCAACGCCTGTGTACGGTCTTCCAGTTGCCAGTACAGCAGCGCCATCGAGATGTGGTTGCGGTTCAGGTCGGTTTTGAGCCCGGTTCTTTCGGCGACTTCCCGCAGCGACTGAAGGATGGGTTCAGCCTGCGCCAGCTGGCCCAGGCTCATCAGCGCCCGGGCGCGATTGCGGCCATTACACTGATGGAAATGGTTGGTGGCGGTGGCTGCCTCAAAGGCCGGGGCAATGGTCAGCCAGCGTTGGATGGCATCCTGGTCACGCACGGCGTCCCAATAGCTGAGCATGGTGGCGTGGGCATTGGCGACCCAGTCCAGGTGATAATCGCCGGCAGCCAGCATTTTCTGGATCTTGGTAATGTAGTCGGCGCACAGGCTCTGGCGGCCCCGGGCCTGGGCAATCTTGGCCAGGGTGGTGTAACTCTGGACAAACCAACGCTCGCCCTGGGCTTCCAGAATCTCGATACCCTGCAGGGCGCAGCGTTCGGCGCTTTCCAGGTGGTGCCATTCCCACATGATCTGACTGCGAATGCGAAACAGGAATTCCAGGATGGGCAGGTGGTTCAGCCGGTTTTCTTCCGCGTACTGGAAGGCCTTTTCCTGAATGTTGTAGGCCTTCTGCAGCAGGCCCATCGCGACACTGATCTCACTTTGCTGGCACAACGCCCAGATCACGTTCTGGTGGGCGTACTGGCTGCGGGCCATGTGTTCGGTGTCTTCCATGCGCTCCAGTGCGTCCTGTAATTCGCCCTGAACGAACAGGGCTTCGCCCATCACCGAGGCTGCGGCCACCCGGGAGGTGGGCAGATAGCGTGCATCCTGTTCCACTGCCTCCGATGCCAGTGCCAGGGCCCGGTTGCCATTGCCGTAATTCATGGCAACCTGGGCCCGGATGGCACTGAATTCGCCATGGATGGCCTTCTGCTGTTCTTCGCTCATGGTGGCTTTCAGATGGTTTTCAGCGGCGGACAGCCAATCCTCTACCTCATCAAATTTGTACTGACCCTGGGCCACCCAGGCGCGGAGCAGGGTGAAGGTCGGGTTTTCAGAGATAAACGACTGGGGCAGAGCATCCAGGCACTTCTGTAGCAGGCTGAACTGGCCTTCGGTAAAGAACTTCCGGCCATGTTCGTCCAGCACTTGCCGTATACGCTCCGGGTCTGCGGCCGCTACGGCGTGCCTGGCGGCTTCCTCGGCGTGATTCAGCTCAAGCCAGGCATCGGTTGCGCGTTGGTGCAGTGAGCGTTGGTTCTCCTGGGTTGTGCAGGAGAGCAGGTGGCGCAGATACACTGCAAACAGCTGGTGGTAGCGGAACCACAGCCCGCCGTTATCCGCTGGCATGATGAAAAGGCCCATGGCCAGCAGGCTGTTGAGCAGGGACTGGCCATCGTTATCGTCCATCACCCGCATCACCATGGCGGCATTGAACCGGTCGAGAATACAGGTTCTGAGCAGAAAGCGGCGCTGCTGCTCGGTCAGGCTCTGGCCAACCAGTTCATCGAAGTACTCGAAGATGTGATGGTTTCCCAGTTCCAGTTGATCAACGAACTCACTGAACTCAACACTGGTATGGGACGACGCGGAAAGCAGTTGCAGTGCCGAGATCCAGCCTTCAACCCGTCGTACGGCCCGTTCGATGTGCTCACGGGACACCTCAAAGGGTAAACGCTGTTCCAGATAACGCTGAGCTTCATCGGCATCCAGAGCCAGGTGTTTGCTGGTGATCTCCGTCATCTGGCCCTTCATTCGCAATTGTGCGATGCCAAGTGGCGGCAGCGTCCGGGAAATGATCACCAGAGTCAGATGCGAGGGTAAATGCCGAAGCAGGAACCGCAGGGCCTGATGGATATCCGGATTACTGATCAGGTGGTAGTCGTCCAGTACCAGGTATAGTGGCTCCTCTTCCTGGGGCAGTTCGCCCAGCAGGTCGCTCAGGACGCTTTCAAGGGAATCGTAGCCGGCATTTCGCAACCGGCCGGGAACAGATAGCTCGGGGGCAACGGATTGGTTCAGCGTTCGCGCCAGGTAGGCGGCAAAGCGGCCCGGGTCGTTGTCGCTTTCTTCCAGCCGGTACCAGGCCGTTCTTGCCTCAAGGGCGTCAAGCCGTTCGGCAATACTGGTGGTTTTGCCGTAGCCCGCCGGTGCAGTAACCAGTAACAGGCTCACCGGCTCGGGGATGTGTAGCAAATCGTTGAACTTTTCTCTGGCCATCAGCCCCACCGGGGCAATGGGCGCTGTGGTTTTGGCGTCAACGAAGGTCAGTTCGGGGTTCAGTTTTGTTGTTGTCATTAACCTTGCCGCATGTATTGGCTGAGGGCCTGCTGTTGTTCATCGTTGATATACAGGCCCTGTTTGGTCCGCCGCCAGAGCAGATCCTCCGGTGTGATGGCCCACTCGTGGGTCATCAGATAATCCACCTCCCGACGCGACAGAGTGTCGGTAAACCAGTGGCCGAGGTCGCCTCTGTTCTGGCAGCCTTCCAGAATGTGGTAGCTGCTGGTGCCATAGTTTCGCACAAAGCGATGGATCACTGCATCTTCCAGCCAGGGGAAATCGGCCGCGAGATCGATGGCCAGTTGTTCCTGCGTATCGAAGTCGCCGCCCGGCAGAACGGCCGTTCGCGTCCAGGAGCGGCCGGCACCGGGGAAATAGTGACTGACCTGATCGGTGACGGCTTCGGCCAGTTTCCGGTAGGTGGTGATTTTACCCCCGAATACCGAGATCAAAGGGGGCTGTCCGTCCTGATTATCAACCTCGAATGAGTAATCGCGAGAGGCGGACTGGGCGGTGCCGCCCTCGTCGTCCATCAATGGCCGGACACCGGAGTAACTCCAGGCCACATCGGTGGCGGACAGTTGCCGGCGGAAATACTGGTTGACGATGGACAGCAGATAGTCGGTTTCCTCTGGGGAAATCCGTGCCTGCGACGGATCGCCCACGTAATCGACATCGGTGGTGCCGATCAGGGAGAAGCGATCTTCGTAGGGGATCACGAAGACAATGCGCTCGTCCTGATTCTGAAGGATATAGGCTTCGGTATCCTGGTTGAGCCTGGGTACGACGATGTGGCTGCCCTTGACCATGCGAATCTGCTTGGGCGCTGGCATAGACAGGCTTTCACCGAACAGGCTGCTGACCCAGGGCCCGGTGGCGTTAACGACCACCTTGGCGCGGATATTGTACTGCTTGTCCCGGTGGTGATCGTCCAGGGTGGCGTGCCATTGCCCGTTACGGCGCTCGGCGCGGCTACAACGGGTGCGGGTCAATACGGTTGCGCCTTTTTCAACGGCCTTGCGAGCAGACAGTACCACCAGCCGGGCATCATCAACCCAGCCATCCGAATACTCGAATCCGCGGCTGATGTCTGGTTTCAAGGGCGAGTCCGGGCCAAAGGTAATAGACCGGGAGCCGGGGAGCAGTTCGCGCTTGGCCAGGTGATCGTAGAGGAAGAGGCCGGTACGGATCATCCACGCCGGTCGCAGATGGGGCTGATGGGGCAGGCGAAAACGCATGGGCCACATGATGTGGGGTGCGTTTCGTAGCAGGGCCTCCCGCTCACCGAGTGCTTCCCTGACCAGCCGGAATTCGTAATGCTCCAGGTAGCGCAGGCCGCCGTGGATGAGTTTGCTGCTGCTGGACGAGGTGGCGGAGGCAAGGTCGTTCATCTCGCACAGAACGACCTGAAGCCCCCGGCCTGCGGCGTCCATGGCAATCCCGGTGCCGTTTACGCCTCCCCCGACCACCAGTACATCGCATTGAGTGGGGGGAGTGTGAGGGTTGCCTGAAACCAGTCCTTCGCTATTTGCCACTGCCTGAGTGCTCCTGATAATCGCCCATAACGCCTGTGATGGAACGATTATCAGGAAACTGCCTGGCCTGGTAAAGCGACCCGGTCACAGGCGGGTGGGCTTACCTGCCTCTTTGCGGCGCTGCTCCCACTCTTCGCGGGTTTGTGCGGCTTCATCACCGGGCAGGAAGTCGATAATCTCGAAGTAATCAGAGCTGAACTGGTCTGCCAGCACGGTTTCACGGGGTTTGATCCGGACGACGTAGACGGTCTGGACATTCTGGTGGTCGAACTCGCGCCAGTACTGTTCATCTTTCAGGAAGCTGTAGCGGTGCCCCTCAAGGGCCCGGATAACGGCGTCTGTGTTGGTACTGCCGGCCCGTTCAACAGCCTCCTTGTACTGGTAAACGATACTGTAGGCTGAGGCTGCGGACGATGAAGGGCGCATTTCATAGCGGTCTGAGAAGGCCTCAACAAAGTCTTTACCGCGCTGGTAGTTGTTCTCATAGGGCAGATTCCAGACCCAGGGAGCACCACCAACAACGCCTTCCATAATGGTCGGGCCAACCTGTCTGACCATCCCCAGTGTCAGGTTGGGAACCACCACCTGCATGCGCTTGGTCAGACCCATTTCATAGGCCACCTGCAGCGCGCGCACCATGTCGTCGCCAAACAGTACCATCATCAGCACCTTGGCGTCAGATTCGGCAGCCTGTTCCAGGGCCTTGCGGAAATCGGTAATCAGTGCCCGGGGAAACGGGGTTTTGACGCCCGGGTGGCGTTCGGTGTCCTGGGTATTGGAAAACTGGCGAACGGACTCTTCCACTGACCAGCCCCAGGTGTAGTCCGAGGTGATGTAGAAGTAATCGTCGTTTGCGTGGTTCTGGTTCAGGTAGTCGCCCAGTGCCTTGGCGGTCATCCAGGCATTGTATGGCTCCCGGAACATGAACCGGTGGCCTTCACTGCCGGTGGTGGCGTTGGAATAGGTGAGAGTACCGAAGTAAATGCGGTTCCTGTCGCGGGCGGCCTTGCCGGAGGCGATGGCAACGGCACTGGATACACCGCCAAACACCATCTGAACACCTTCCTGGTCAATCATTTCGGCGGTGTTGTGGGCGCCTTTTTCCGGCTCGCCGCGGGTGTTGCGGATGACCAGTTCCAGTGGTTGCCCTAGCACACCGCCGGCCTGGTTGATTTCCTCAACCGCAAGGTAGGCAGCCAGGCGTTGTTGCAGGCCCTGGTTTTTATAGCGTCCCGTTTCCGGGTAGTTAAGACCAATGTTGAGAGATTCGGCGGAAACAGTGGCGCTGCCGAGCAAAAGCAGACATGCCGAGAGCAGGAAAGTCCTGAAAGTCATTGCAGATTGGCCTCCGGTTTAGGGTTCGCACAGCCTATTCTTGTTTTATGTCAGGCTGAAGTAATAGCGTAGTTTCTGCCCGGGGCTTTGAGGCAACAATGGGACTAAAGTGTAAAACGCCCGCTAATTTGCGGGCGCTTGATTTACGTCAGTTTCAGAAGGTGTTGATCGGGTTGTTTATTGTCCGGCTTCAGCAGCTTTGACTTTCACGTAACTGCCAGGGGCATCTTCAATGACCTCGAGCTTTCCTTCGCCGGGCTGTCTGGCCGGCACCGGACAGGACAAAGCGGACATCGCCGCCGTAAGCGTGTGCCCCGTGGTAAGTGGTTTTCCACTTGGCGATGTGGTCCTGTCGCGCAGACAGGAAGAACGATGGCACCCGGATTTCCGACAGGTTGATGGTTTCGCCGTTCATGGTCAGGGCATCGGGCTGTACCAGGCGGTTATGCAGGTACATTTCCCGCAGATAGTAGCTGTGCATTCTGTACGGCAGGTTGGTGCCGTCGGTGTTCCAGTACAGCAGGTCAAAGGCGGCGGGTTTCAGGCCTTTGAGGTAGTTGTTGGTCCAGTACGACCAGAACAGGTCGTTCTCGCGCAGCAGGTTAAACGTGAAGGCCATGGCCCGGCCGTCCATGTTCTCTACCCAGTTCAGGAACGCGCCGGAATTGATCAGGTATACCTGCTGAAGCACATCGAAAGGTACATGCTTGCGCCAGTCGTCAGCCAGGAAACGACGGTCGTCGGATTCCGGAACGGCTACCGGCTCGGGCTGTTTACCGGTCAGCCGGCTGAACGTGTAACGGGCGAGGCCCAGATGCTTTTTGCCCAGCTCGATCTCGGCGCTGGCAAAGCGAAGCGGGTGCATTGGATAAGGATTTTGAAGAGCAGGCCACGCAAACCCAGAACGACGAAGTGGTCGATTCACTGGAAGTGGAAACCCGCGCTGAATTGGTACAGATTGCCCATGCACTGGAGCGGATCGACAGCGGGGCAGGGGACGAATGCGAAAAATGCGGCGAGCAGATCGACCCGCGCCGGCTTCAGGTGTTGCCTTACACCACCGTTTGTGTAAATTGCGCCGACAACTGAATTCCGTTAAAC
Source organism: Marinobacter sp. L-46 (assembly GCF_056859535.1). NCBI lineage: Bacteria > Pseudomonadati > Pseudomonadota > Gammaproteobacteria > Pseudomonadales > Marinobacteraceae > Marinobacter > Marinobacter sp. L-46. The sequence continues at coordinate 89,439 of NZ_JBSXOP010000059.1, read as the reverse complement.
ACTGAGTGGTAAAGATGACACAGAACCCCGCTGGATCAGAACCGAAGCAAGGATTGCCCAAAAGCCAGGTAATTGGTTTGTTGCTTGGCGCCGCTTTCCTGCTGGTTACCCTGCTGGTGCCTGCGCCGGAGACGATGGGGCCGAAGGCCTGGGCCGCCCTGGGCATGATGCTGATGATGGCCACCTGGTGGTCTACCGAAGCCATTCCCATTCCGGCTACCTCCCTGTTGCCGATTGTGCTGATACCGGCGCTGGGGTTGGGAAGTATCAGCCAGGCCACATCGCCCTACGCTAATCCGATCATCTTCCTGTTCCTGGGCGGGTTCACCCTCGGCCTGGCCATGCAGAAGTGGAACCTGCACCGGCGGATTGCGCTGCTGACCTTACGGGCGATGGGGGATAAGCCGAAACGGCAGATTGCCGGGTTTATGCTGGCGACGGCCTTCCTGAGTATGTGGGTGAGCAACACCGCCACGGCGATCATGATGCTGCCGATCGGCTTGTCGGTGATCGGCATGATGGATGACAGCAATCCGGACGGGGTTCGCCGTTATGCCACGGCCTTGCTGCTGGCCATCGCCTATTCCGCCAGCGTGGGTGGTATTGCTACCCTGATTGGCACGCCGCCCAATGCCTTGCTGGCGGCTTACCTGAGCGAAAACCAGGGCATTTCCGTGGGCTTTGCCCAGTGGATGCTACTCGGTGTGCCTGTGACGGTGGTGATGCTGACATTGACCTGGTGGTGGCTGACCCGCAAGGACTTCGGCATTGAAGGCGCCCAGGAAAGCGGCCAGATGATCCGGGACGAACTGGCCGCGCTCGGCCCCATGAGCAAGGGTGAAAAGCTGGTTGCACTGGTGTTTGTGGTGACGGCGTCGCTGTGGATTTTCCGGCCCTTGCTCTCTGGCAGCATTGCGCCCTGGCTGAGTGACACCGGTATTGCCATTGCTGCAGCCATTGCCATGTTCCTGATTCCGGTAAGCACCCGGGACAGGACCTTCGTGCTGGACTGGGATTCGGCTAACCGCCTGCCCTGGGGCGTGCTGCTGCTGTTTGGTGGCGGCCTGGCCATGGCGGGCGTGATCAGCAGTTCCGGACTGGCCGAGTGGATTGCCGAGAGCATGGGCGTGGCTGGCACCTTGCCGGTACTGGTGATGATGATCCTGGTGGCTGGGGTGATTATCTTCCTCACCGAGGTGACCAGTAACACCGCTACAGCGGCGGCGTTCCTGCCGCTGCTGGGTGCCCTGGCGATGTCGCAGGACGTCTCTCCGCTGCTGTTGACGGTGCAGGCTGCCATTGCCGCCAGCTGTGCCTTCATGATGCCGGTGGCCACGCCGCCGAACGCCATCGTGTTCTCCAGTGGCCACATGAAGATTTCCGATATGATCAGGGCCGGTTTTGCGCTCAATATCATGGGTATTGTGGTGGTAACCCTGATTACCTACGCGCTGCTGGGAGCCGTTTTCTCAATGTGATTCAGGGCCGGATGCTGTCCGGCCTTTCCCTCCCTTGAACCAGTTCTCAGTACTGTCGCTGCTGGCCCCGCCTGCAGCGACAGATTTGAGGCACAGTTATCTTTAAGCCCGATTCGATTTCGGTATCTTACGGTTACAACATGTAACGCCGACGTTGCACATCCAAGAAAGTTGCACATCCAATAAAAACAGGAACTTTGCAAAATGCTGCTAGTGCTGGCCGGATCCCTTCTCACATTTGCCATGGTGCAGGAAGCCACCGAGGTAGAGCCGTTCGAGCCAGGCACCATCGTGGTGGAGCACAAGGTGGATGCGAGCCCGGTTGAGCAACGCTCTGATGTGCGGGTGGAGCCCCTGGTCGAGCAGAAGTTCCGGAACATTGTGCGCCAGGCCTACGACTACAGCTGTGGCAGTGCGGCACTGACCACGGTCCTCAATTTCTATCTTGGCCGGACCCTCTCTGAACGGCAGGTGATGGAAGGGCTGCTGCATTACGGCGAGAGCGATCGCATCGTCCAGCGCCGGGCCTTTTCCATGCTCGATATGAAGCGCCTGGTGACGGCTTTGGGTTATCCCTCTGGCGGCTTCAAGGCCGAGATTGACGACCTGATGGAGCTGGATCACCCGGCTATCGTGCCCATCGACTACGCCGGCTTCAAACACTTCGTAGTGCTCCGGACCATCCGGGATGGCCGGGTTTACCTGGCCGACCCCGCCGTCGGCAATATTTCCTTTACCGTGGCCCAGTTCCAGGAGACGTGGGACGACAACGTGCTGTTCATTGTCTTCCCGGGCAGCGACAAGCCGCTGGACAACCTCGAACTGAAAGAGGAAGACCTGCGCTTTGTAGACGACCAGACCATGACACTGCTGGCTATCCAACAGATGCCGGCGTTCGCCGAATCCACAGAAAGACGCGTCCAGAACTTGCTGGAACGCCAGAAGAACAATCCTGACGGTAGCGTTGAGAATACCCGTAAACAGCTTTACTACCGTCGAAACTAATTTTTCGGGCGGTTTTCCCCGGATCAGGAATAAAACCAATAAGAGTAGGGAGTCAGGATGAATCGTTGGTTAGTGCGAGGTTTTATCCTTGTTTCCGCGGCCGGTGTGCTTCCGGGCATGGCGATGGCCCAGGACGGAAATGTTGACCAGGCGCGGGAAGCCCTGTCACGCCAGGAAGGTGATAAAGATTCCACCAAGCAGCTCGAGGAAGTGTTCCTGGCTGCCGAGAAGAACTATTCGTTGCAGAAGAAGGGATCTCACTACCTGAACTATTCCTTCGACTATTCCTACACCGGGGATCAGCGCCTGGACCTGGCCATTACCAATGGTTCGGTGCGCAATCTGGATGTGGTGCCGTCAGCTACCCATAACTTCACCAATGCCTTTTTCTACGACTACGGCTTGCTGGACAACCTTACGGTTAGTACCCGGGTACCGCTGGTGGTCAAGTACGATACCGAGGACGAGCTGAATGTCTACGACTTCGGCGACATTTCCTTTACGGCCCGCTGGCAGCCCTTTGCCTACGTACCCGGCAAGGCATCGGCTACCTTCTTTGGCACCCTGAACAGCAAGACCGGTGTCAGCCCCTACGAGATCGACATCAAGGAACAGCTGTCCACCGGTAGCGGTTATTACTCCGTTGGTGGCGGCCTGAGTATGTCAAAGGTGCTGGACCCGGTGGTGGTATTCGGTTCGGTAAGTGCAACCTACAACCTGACCGAAGACGGCCTTGAACAGGTTCGTGGTGCCCGCCTGCTCGAGAAGGTTGAGCCCGGCTTTGGTCTCTCCGGCTCCGCCGGCTTTGCCTATGCACTGTCTTATGACATTTCACTGAGTATCTCGGCCCAGGTCAGCTACAGCGACCAGATCGTTCTGACCTTCTCCAACGGCGACCAGGCCGTAGCCCAGGACCAGATGACGGGCTTCCTGACCATGTCGCTGGGTACCCGGGTCAGTGATATGACCATCGTAAACACCAGTCTGGGGATTGGCCTGACCGAAGATGCCCCGGATTTCTCTCTGGGTATATCCCTGCCCATTAAATTCTCCGGCCTCAAAGAGTGATTGGAGCTGCAGACGTTTCACGGGAAGGGAAGATTTTCATGGGACAACCTAGTCAAAAGCGACGCATTCTGGGAGCGCTGATCGCGGCAAGCCTGTCCTGCGGTGCCCAGGCGCAGCTGACCCAGAACCTGACGCTGCACCCCAAGGCACTGGCACTGGGGAACGCGGTCACCGCCGATCCCCCGGGTTTGATGGCCATTCATTACAACCCGGCAGGCCTCACCAAGCTGGATGGTCGCCAGCTTGAAGTCAACGTGTTGAGTATCTACCTGGATATTGATGCCGACTTCATTGCGGATGAAGACTACGAGATTTTCGGTATCAAAGGCCTGGAAACAGACCCCCTGACCGGCAAGCAGCGGGACCCGGTGGCCAATACTCGCAGCCACACCAACAACGTCGCCCTGTACGTTCCCGGGTATGGCATTCTGCGGTTGCCACCGGGGCCGGCGGTAGCGCCCTCTGCGGGTATCAGTATCAAGCCACCCGGCTCAAAGCTGACCTTTGCCAACGCGTTCTATATGCCGATGGCCGCCGGTTTTTACCGGGAGAAAGACGATCCCGGCCGTTACCAGCCCCAGGCCGCAACGCTTCAGCGGACAACCTATCTTTCCCCCACGGTTGGCTATGAGATAAACGATGAATGGTCGGTGGGTGCCGGTATTCAGCTGTCCCATTTCGGGTTTGCGGCAGACCAGTACATGCGGGCGCCGAACATGCTGATCGGTGTGGCAGAGGTTCTGCAAGACGCCTTCAACTGTGAAAGCGGTGACGAACCCCTGCAACCCTGGCTGGCCCTGTGTGGCGGTAACGTGGGCCCCTGGGACGATATCGGCGCGATGAACCTGAACCTTCAGGAAACCATCTCGCCCACCTATGCCCTGGGTGTCATGTGGGAGCCTACGGACTGGTTCCGCTGGGGTGCCAGCTACACCTCCGAAGCGGACATGAACCTGAAAGGCCAGTTCGAGATCCAGTACACCGATGACTGGACCGGGTTCTGGCAAAGCGTTAACGGCTCAGTGCTGGGGGCCATCACCTCGGCTATTCTGAGTCTGCCCTCCGGTGCCCCCCGGGAGGCCGGTAACGTCAGTATGGACCTGGTGTATCCGCAGCATTTCCAGACAGGGATCAGCGTGGATGTACACCCGCTGCTCACCTTGAACGCCGACATCGGCTGGACCGACTTTGCCCAGTGGGACGCCTTCGAATTCAAGTTCGACCGCAAGCTGGAGTTCCTGAACGCGGCCCGGATCCTGTCGCCGGACAACGCCACACCAGACAGCCTGCGCCTGCCGCTGGGCTACAAAAGCCAGTGGAACTGGGCCTTTGGTGCGGAACTGCATGTGTCTTCCCGGCTTGACCTGCGCGCCGGTGTCGAGATAAGGGACTCGGTGATTCCCGATGACCAGCGCTCGATCATGGCGCCGTTCGGCGGGACTAATCTGTACAGTGTTGGCCTGGGCTATCGCTGGGACAAAGACACGGAAATCGACCTGAACCTGTCTTACCTGCAGTCTATCGAGACTATTCCGGCAGACAGCAGCTGTAACGTAAACTGTGACAACATCACCAATATCATTTACAACCCCTATGCGGATCTGGAGATCAAGACCTCGCTGCGGGTTGTGATGGCGGGGCTGAGTTTCCGTACCAAATTCTGATGCAGTCCGGGGAGTAGTTTGTCATGGTTCTGATGCGATCCGTCCGGTTGGCAGGCTGTGTCCTGGCAGTGGCCCTGTCGGCGGGCTGCCAGTTGGGTGGAACCCCCATCGAGCAGCGGGACGGTTACTTCACCTGGGTAGACGAACAGGGCCAGGTACGTTACTCCCGCATTCCCGAAACAGAATCCGAATCCGAAGGCCCGGAAAGCGAAGATGTTGCCGAGACTGCGGGCTTACCTCCCAAGAGGGCACTGGGCGAGCCCGATGCTGCCAGCAAGCTTGAGGATGCCGGCGACTACACCACCGAAAACTACCCGGATGGCGAAGAGCTGGCCCGGGACGGTTTTATCCGGCCGGGCCAGCGGCAGCCCTATTACACCTGGCGAGATGCCGACGGCATTGTCCGGGTCAGCTATTACAAGCCCGATACCCGCACCGAGCGGCAACGTAACCCGGACATGGCGCCACTGAACCTGACCCCCGCCAGCGTTTACCTGCCCCGGCAGGAATCCGGAGAGGCCGAGCCCGTAGCCGGCCATGATCCGGATGCCTTTGCCGTCCTCGGCATCGAGCGTGAACCGGAGAACGTGTTGACCACCTTTGCCGGTAACTGCTGTGAAGCGTTATCCAACAAGGAGTTCCAGCACTGGCAGGAGGGAAGGGAGTTCGGCGTTCGTATCACCGAAGATTCCCCGGTTTATGATTTCAGCAGTGGCGAGTCCGCCTTCCAGCTGGTGGCCTTGCCCTCCGGTGAGTTTACCCATGGCTTTGTAACGCGCCTGCGCTCCTACGCCCACAAGGGCGTGTTCGTGCCTACACTGGTGTTTCTGGATCGGGATTTTCGCCCGGTTCGCCTGATTACTGACCTGGTGATGGATTATTATCCGGAAACCTGGCGTAAGCGGGGCTACCTGGAAGCCTGGGTGCCGGTATTTCCGGGGCAGGGTGAGCGTTGGTTATTGGTGCTCACCCGTAGCGAAGACCTGCGCGCGCAAACCGTGTATGACGCCGATCACGGCCCCGTGGCGATTCCCCATGTGCCATACGGTGAACTCGGCTTGACCACCTTCGAAGAGTAAGGGGTCAGTCTTCCGGAGCGTCCAGGTTCAGCCATTGCTGGGATAGCCAGTAGTAGCGGCCATCACCTGCCGGGTGGGTACAGTTATAGCGAAAACGCCGGCTGTCGAATGCCTTTGGTGCCTTCACCGAGACCCGGTTGCCGGTTGTCCGGAATTCGATACGGCCCTGACCGGAGGCAAAGCAGGTGAGCCGGTCTGCAGTCAGTTTTTCCCCCAGTTCGAACACCAGTTCCGGCGGGTTGGCTTCCAGTACGCCGTCGGGTAACTCGCTGGCGGGCACCGGGAAGGCCTTGCTCAGCAACTTGTCTTTCAGGCTTCCAAGCTGGCCAAAGCTGTTCGCCATGGGAAAACGGGGCAGTCGGGTGCTGTGGGAATAGCGGCCAATCGCCCCGGACTGTTGCCCGAATCCCAGCCAGCCTCTGGCTTCCAGTTTGCCCTCCAGTTTTTCGTCGAACTCACCGTAGGGGTAGGCAAACATCGGCTCCTCCACCCCGAGCCTGGTTTTCAGCGTGCCCTGGGCCTGGTCCAGGCTGTGCTCTGTCCGCTGGTGCCACCGGGCCTCGGGTTCGCCCGGTTTACGCGCCAGGTGGCCGTGGTCAGTGCTGTGGTTGGCAATGGTCACCTGTTCACCGGTGGACAGCTCCTGTAACTGTTCCCAGCTCATGTAGCCCCGGCTGCCGATGGCGTCGGTGTTCACGAAGATGGTGTAGGGCAGGCCGTGACGTTCCAGCAACGGGGCGGCATTTTGATAGACCGACTCGTAGGCGTCGTCAAAGGTGATAGCAACACGGTTGCTGTCATCCTCACCGGCCAGCGCCTTTCGAGTTGCCGGCAGCAGTGGCACGACCTCAAGGTTCAAGTCCCTGATCATGTCCAGCTGGGCTTCAAACAACGAGCGGGAGGTGCTGGTGGCCGGAGGCGTATGGTCCGCCACATGGTGATATTGCAGCACAACAAGGTCGGCAAGGGCGTGGGGTGCGGAAACGATCAGGCCAAGAACGGCCGCGGCTGCGAATCGGTTGAGTCGGGTCATGTCAGTCTATTGCCGGGTAAAGTGACGTTTGAGGACGGAAAACGCCCGGTTCAGCTCCTGGATATCTTCTGTCCGCCCGCCGCGATCCGGATGGGCTTGCATCACCCGCCGGCGGAATCGCTGCTTCACGGTACCGAAGTCGCTGGGCAGTGTATCAAAGCCGAGCACCTGCGCGGCTTCCTGAACGTCCTCCGGGCTGCCGGCCAGTGTTACGCCAGCCAGGAAACGCTCCATCATGCCCCGGATATCGTGGCCGGACAGGAAGTACCGGGACAGATCCAGGTAAAAGCTTCTGAGTGGATCTTCTTCTGCCGGCAGGGCCCGGGTATTGCCGGAGCCGGTGGTCAAAATACATAATCGAAGCGGGGAAATCACCAGTGTTTCCCCGGCCTGGGCCAGCTCCGATTGCAGCCGGTAAAGGGCATGGAACAGCAGGAAGTGCACAGGATAGAGCGCGGTCGGGTCGCTGAAGGTGACGGGCTCGATGAGTTGCCAGCGCGGGCTTTGTAAGGCACGGATCAAAGCCAGTTCTGTCAGCCCGGAAGCCCCCGCCGCCCGAAGTTCATGTTCGGCAGCCACCTGCAGGTGATCGGCCTGCTGCTCAAGCCAGGCGAGCTGATCGCGGCTGATCGGGGATTGATCCGGTCGGGCGGAAGGTGCGGGTGTATTCATGGCGGCCATGGTATGACACTCTGCCAGCACGTGAAAGCACAGGAGTTGAGGGAAGTGGCGTGCGGCGCACTTAGGAAAGTACCGAGCGCGGGGCCCCTGTCACTCGGCAATCGGGGCGCGTATAATTGCCGCCTCATTTCCCTTGCAAGTGTGCCAACAGAATGTCCGAAGCCATGATCGCCAATGCCGAGCAGGCGCCGATGTCCGAGCAGGAGCGTCGCCAGAAACTGGAGCTGAACAAACTGCAGAAACGGCTGCGCCGGGACGTGGGGCAGGCCATTGCCGACTTCTCGATGATCGAAGCAGGCGACAAGGTGATGTGTTGCCTGTCTGGCGGCAAGGATTCCTACGCCATGCTGGATATTCTGCTGAACCTGCAGAAAAGCGCGCCGGTACGTTTCGAGCTGATTGCCGTCAACCTGGATCAGAAGCAGCCGGGCTTCCCGGAAGAGATCCTGCCTGAGTACCTGAAGTCGCTGGGTATCGAATACCACATCATCGAGAAAGACACCTACAGCATCGTCAAAGAGAAAGTGCCTGAGGGCAAGACGACCTGTGGCCTGTGTTCCCGCCTGCGGCGAGGCATTCTCTACAACTTTGCCGAAGAGCACGGTGTTACCAAGATCGCCCTGGGCCATCACCGCGATGACATGCTGGAAACCCTGTTCCTGAACATGTTCTATGGCGGCAAGCTGAAATCCATGCCCCCGGTTCTTCACAGCGACGACGGCCGTAACACGGTCATCCGCCCGCTGGCCTATGCCCGGGAGAAGGATATTGCCCGCTATGCGGGACTGCGGAATTTTCCCATCATTCCCTGCAACCTGTGCGGTTCCCAGGAAAACCTCCAGCGGCAGGTGATCAAGGAAATGTTCCAGGCCTGGGACAAGCAGCATCCGGGGCGGCTGGAAACCATGTTCCGGGCCCTGTGCAACGTCGAGCCATCGCACCTGGCGGATCCAAACCTGTACGACTTCAAGGAAGGCAAGCGGCTGGGCGGCAAGCGCCAGGCGGTGGTGCGGTCTGCGGAGCCGGAACAGGACTTCGGCCGGCTGGACGTGCTGAATCTCTGATCAGCCAGCAACCGTCGGCCGTTGGATCAGTGCATCAACAAGGCCTGGAACGGTAGCGTCCACAAGCCGAACAGTATCAGCAGGACACCGCTGATCTTGCGGAAGCCCTGATGGCTCTTGATGCCGCGAATCCAGTTGGCGGCATAGCCGGTTGCCAGCATCGAGGGCAGGGTGCCCAGGCCGAAGAAAAGCATGGTCAGGGCGGCGGCCGGCACCGTTGGCTGAAGCGCCGCCCAGCCCAGCGTGCTGTACACCAGTCCGCAGGGCAGCCAGCCCCACAGGGCCCCCAGGGCCAGCGCCTGGCCGGCATTATTGACCGGAATAAAGCGTTTGGTCAGCGGCGATAACGCCTTCCAGACCGGCGTCCCCACCCTTTCGACAAAGCGTATGCCCTGCCACCACTGGCCCATGGAAAGGCCCATGAAAATCAGCAGCAGGCCGGCTATGGTCATCAGCAGCAAGCCGGCCCAGCGCCATTGGCTGGCGGCCTGGGTGCTCAGCAGGGCCACGAGCGTGGCGATCAGGGCGTAACTGCCAATCCTGCCGAAATTGAAGGCGATCAGCAGCAGTGTCTGGCGCAGGCGAAACCCCTTGCCGACCGGCAACGCCATCGACAGCGAAGCGCTGATTCCTCCGCACATGCCCAGGCAATGGGTGCTGCCCAGCAAGCCGATAACGAAGGCGCTCGAATAGCTCAGGTAAAGTTCCGGCTGCATGGTTCCGGTCAGGCCTTGTTATCGGGGTTTTGGTCAGAATCCCCGGTGCTGGCCTGCCCTTCCTCATCCGCTTTTTTGTCCGTGCGGGCATCATCCGGAATCATGTCTTTATCGTCGTCATACAGAATGCGATGGGCCGGCCCGTCCAGGTCGTCATACTGGCCATTCTTGACGGCCCAGGAGAACAGGAACACGCCCAGGGCCACCAGAAGCAGCATCAGGGGGACCAGGAACATGACAATATGCACGACAACCTCCTTGCATGGGGAATGCGACAGGTGTTTCAGGCCTTCCGGCTAAGGCGCAGGGCGTTAAGTACCACAATGAGTGAGCTGGCAGACATGCCGATCGCGGCCAGCCAGGGTGCCACCAGCCCCGCGGCAGCCAGGGGTAGCGCACAGACATTGTACCCGAAAGCCCAGATCATATTCTGGCGGATAATCCGGCGGGTCTGCCGGCTGGTGTTGAGAGCCTCCACCAGCTGGTAAAGCTGGCCATTCAGCAGGACCGCATCGGCTTTGAGCTGGGTCAGGTCGGCGGCGGTGCCCATGGCCACCGAAATACCGGCGCCGGCCATGGAGGGCAGGTCGTTCAGGCCGTCGCCCACCATCATCACTCGGTGGCCCTCGGTCCGGAGCTGATCCAGCACCTCCAGTTTCTGCTCCGGCGAGGCTTCTCCGATCGCCCGGTCGATCCCCAGCATTTGCGCGACGGTCTGCACGTGGCCGGAGCGGTCACCGCTGAGCAGGATGGTCTGGATACCGGCGTCCTGCAGGGCGCGCACGGCTTTGCCGGCATCGTCCCGAACCTGGTCATCCAGCTGGAAGCTGGCCAGCCACTCGGTATCGCTGGCAAGCCAGATCTCCATGCCTCTGGTGGGGGCCGACTCCGGCTCGGGTGCCTGGGTGTGGCCGGCTACAAAACTCTTGTGGCCGATATACACCGGCTGGCCATTGTAGATGCCGGATAAGCCGCCGCCCAGGTGGTTGGTTACGTCGCTAACCGGAACAGACGCCAGGCTGTGAAACACCTTGGCAATCGGGTGTTCCGAATGCTTCTCCAGCCCGGCTGCAAGTTTCAGGGCACTTGCCTGGTCCATGCCGCCGAACTGTTGCTGGCCACTGAGGCTGAGTTCGCCCCGGGTCAGGGTACCGGTTTTGTCGAACACCACCGTGTCGATGGTGTTCATGGATTCCAGCGTGTGGCCCCGGGTAGGCAGGAAGCCGAGTTTGCGCAGGCGCACGGTGGCGGAGGTAATTGCCGTGGGCGTAGCCAGTGACAGGGCGCACGGGCAGGTGACCACCAGAACCGACAGGGTGATATCGAACGCGTTATCGGCGCCGGCCAGCCACCATCCGATCCAGACGACTGGCGCCAGGATCAATACACGGCCAACGAATTTGCCGGCAATGCGGTCGGCCATCCGGGCCACTGGCGGTTTCTCGGACTGGACCCGGTCCAGCACCCGCAGGATTCCGGACAGCCGCGTTTGGGCGCCGGCCTTGATTACTCGGACATCCAGCGGATTCTCGCCGTTGACGCTGCCGGCATGGACTGCGTCACCCGGGCGACGGGTTTCGGGTAGATACTCGCCGGTCAGAGCAGCTTCGTTCAGGGTCGATTCACCGGAAACAATTTCACCATCCACCGGCAGTGTTTCCCCGGGGCGTACCCGGACAATGTCGCCGGCCTTAACCCGGTGCATCGGCACGATATCGGCGTGGCCTTCCTTTACCAGTGCGGCGACTGATGGCTGGAACCCGGCTAGTGCATTGCCGGTGAGCCCCGCCCGGTATCGCGCCTGCACTTCCACGTACCGGCCCAGCAGCAGGAAGAAGGTAAACATGCAGACCGATTCGAAATACACCTCGTGGCCGCCGAACACGGTAATCCAGGCGCTGGCGGCATAGGCCAGGCCGATGGCAATGGCTACCGGCACGTCCATGGTCAGGTGTCGGGATTGCAGGTCGCGCCGGGCGTTACGGAAAAACGGCCGGGCGCTGTAGAACACCACGGGGGTGGCCACCAGCAGGCTGAACCAGCGGAAGAAGCTGACAAAATCGTTGGACAGGTCGTTGATCAGTTCGAAGTACAGCGGAAACGCGAGCATCATGCTCTGGAAGGTGCCAATGCCTGCCACCGCAAGCCGGATCAACATGGAACGGTGTTCAGCCTTCAGGGCCTGTTCTGCTTCGTCTGCCTGGTAGGGGCGGGCGGTGTAGCCCAGCTCATGGATGGCGATGAGCAGGTCGCTCAGGCGGGTCTGATCCTGCGCCCAGACCAGCCTGGCGCGCTGGGTGGTGTGGTTAACCGTGAAGCTCAGCACACCCGGTTGCTGCTTCATGTGGTTTTCCAGCAGCCAGATACAGGCTGCGCAGGTAATCCCGCCAATCAGCAGCTGGGCTTCCTGTCCCGCTTTGACGGGCGAAACAAAGGATTGTTGTACCAGCGGATGGTCCAGCTCCCTCAGGCGCTCAACCTCGGCACGGGTGAGTTCCCGGGGCGTGACGGCTGGTTCGGTACGGAAGTCATAAAAACCGGTCAGACCTTCCTGGTGGATGGTCTGACACACGGCTTTGCAGCCCTGGCAGCAGAAATGCTGTTGTGTTCCGTTCAGGTCCAGCGTGATCGGAGGATCACCGTCCGCTGGCTCTCCGCAATGGAAACAATTCAGGGCGGTCACCCTTGGGCGTTGCCTTTCGCATCAATGGTGATTGGAGAGGAAGAGGGCAGGCGCACTTCGCCTTTTACCCGCCAGTCGTTGTCCGGACCCTGCAGGTCGTAATACCAGCGGCCACTGACCTGCTCAAACAGCTGGCCACGGTACTCTCCGGGGGCCACACGGGTGAACTGAACGGTTTTGTCCTGGCCGGACAGGGTCGGGTGATACAGGTTGAACACCAGGTACGGATAGTCTGCCGCACCGTCAGCGGTATCCAGCATCAGGGTGGCAGATTTGTCCTGCAGGCTCAGTTCGCCGGCCAGCTGCAGTTCAGCGGCGCGCTCGTCCCGGGCGATGGACATATTGATGCCCCGGCCTTCCTTGGAGTAATCGTCTGACACCATGGAGTTGTCCAGGCTGGAAGACACTACCAGGGTGGTGATCCCCCACATGATCGACGCCAGCGGGAAAATGGTCAGAAACCAGAACCAGGGCTGGCGGTACCAGGGTGCAACAGGTGCGTTATCAGTCATTACTCTTCAATCTCGGATGATGGCTTTAGACCCGCGCACGGGTCGTTAACGGGGCCTTGGACCAACAAAACGGCTTTCAGTTTCCAGGTTCAGGGACGGATCTGTCTCTGATTCTGCAAAGAAGCGAATGGTGTTGTTGGATTCAACAATAGACTCCGGCGGAACGTCCACAACCGTCGGCAGGGAGCGATTCTCGCCACTGCTGATGGTAAAGGTGGTTTCGGTCAGAATCCGGATACCTTCCATGCCGTCAACGCTCAGTTCGAAAGTCTGGGGCACTTCCGACATGTTCTGGATCTTCACCGTGTAGGAGTTCTCTACCCGGCCTTCGCCGTTGAAGCTGAATAGTGCGCCACGGTCCCGCAGTACGTCCATCTTGGCCGGTACACGGGTAGCCACTGTAAAGATCATCGCACCGATCATCAGCAGCAGTACCGCACCGTAACCGAAGGTACGCGGACGCAGCAGCTTGGAGGTCTTGCCTTCCAGTTCGTTCTCGGTGGTGTAGCGAATCAGCCCTCTCGGGTAATTCATCTTATCCATGACTTCGTCGCAGGCATCAATACACAGCGCACAGCCGATGCACTCGTATTGCAGGCCGTCACGGATATCGATGCCGGTAGGGCACACCTGCACACACTGCTCGCAATCGATACAGTCGCCAAGGCCTACCTCTTCAGGCGCGACGCCTTTCTTGCGCTTGCCGCGAGGCTCGCCCCGGTTCGGGTCGTAGGAGACGACCCGGGTGTTGGGGTCAAACATCACCGACTGGAACCGGGCATACGGGCACATGTACAGGCAGACCTGCTCACGCATCCAGCCGGCGTTCAGGTAGGTGGCAACGGTGAAGAAGGCAACCCAGAAATAGGCCCAGCCGTTGGCCTGCAGGGTGAACAGGTCCACGATCAGTTCGCGGATCGGGTAGAAGTAGCCAACAAAGGTGACGCCGGTGGCAAAGGCAACAAACAGCCACAGTGCGTGTTTGATGGTTCTTTTGGTGACCTTTTCCCGGGAGTTAGGGGCCTTGTCGAGTTTCATCCGCTTGTTGCGGCTGCCTTCCACCTTTTCTTCAATCCACATGAAGATAAAGGTCCACACGGTTTGCGGGCAGGTGTAACCACACCAGACACGGCCAAACAGGGTGGTGATGAAGAACAGGCCGAAGGCGCTGATAATCAGCATGCCCGAGAGCAGGAAGAAATCTTTCGGGAAGAAGGTGATGCCGTAAAGGTGGAACTCGCGAGCCGGCAGGTCAAAGTGGATCAGGGGCTGGCCGTCCAGTGTGAGCCATACAAACAGGAAATACATGCCCATGAGCACGGTCAGGCTGACGTTCCGGATTCTCTGGAAAAAGCCTTTTACCTCCTTCACGTAAATCTTTTCACGACTTGCGTAGAGGTCAACGGTCTCTGCTTTCTTGTTTTTGTTGTTCGAGGGATCGGAGGATGGGTCAACCTGCTTGACAGGAATCTCGTTACTCATGGGTACCTCCCGGTATAGGGTAAAGCTGGGAGCGGGCCTCGGCGGGTCTGCTGATCTTCTCAAGCCTGTACCCGCGAGGGCAGATACAGGGTTGAAAAGACCGGGCCAGGGCTAGCCTGGCCGGGTCTGACTCAGTTTGACAGGCTGTAAACGTAAGCCGCCAGAATCTGAATCTGGTCGCCGGTCAGACGACCTTCCTGTGCGGGCATCTGGTTCTGGCGACCGTTAACCACGGTCTCCTTGATCCACTCGTAGGTGGAACCATACAGCCACACGTTGTCGGTCAGGTTCGGGGCACCCATGGCTGCCATGCCGGTACCGTCGGCACCGTGACAGGCCACGCACGCCTGGGCGAACACCTGCTCACCGGCCTTCGCTGCTTCGGCGTCCAGTTCACGGCCGCTGAAGCTCAGAACGTAGTTAACCACCTGGTCAACCTGCTCGTTGGTCATGTTCGGCATGGTTCCTTTCGGAGTCATGTTGCCGTTACGACCCTTGGCGATGCTGTGCAGGATCTGGTCCGGCTCGCCGCCCCACAGCCAGTCGTCGTCAGTCAGGTTGGGGAAGCCCACCTGGCCGCGAGCGGCGGTGCCGTGACAGACCGAACAGTTGTTGGCAAACAGGCGCTGGCCGATCTTCATGGCGTCATCGTTCTGCGCCAGTTCAGGAATGGCAGTGTCGCCGAACTGGGCATAGATTTCGCCATATTTCTCTTCGGCAGCTGCCACTTCCGCTTCCCACTGGTTGGTGGATGTCCATCCCAGCAGACCCTTGAAGTTGCCCAGGCCCGGGTACAGAGCCAGGTAGCCAAGGGCGAAGATGCAGGTTGCTACGAACAGGTAGAACCACCATTTCGGCAGAGGGTTATCGTATTCCTCAATGCCATCAAAGGAATGGCCCATTGTCCGGTCGGTTTCAGTATCGGTTGTCTGGCTCTTGCGGGTGGCCCAGAGGAGCCACCAGCAGCCGAAAACGGTACCGAGCACGATCACACTGACCCAGATGCTCCAGAAGGTACTCATTGTTTCTTCTCCGTTTTTTCCTGTTCGAGAGTACGCTTTTCGACTTCGTCGTCATCGAAGGGGAGGTGTGCTGCCTCGTCGTTGGCCTTCTTGCGGTGGGCGCTGTACGCCCACCAGACGATTCCGAAGAACGCTGCCATTACCAGCAGCGTGTGAATGCCGCGTAACTCATTAATATCCATGGGATCACCGCTTCTCTGAAATCACAGTACCCAACTGCTGCAGGTATGCGACCAGCGCTTCGATTTCAAATTTGCCTTCGATCTCATTCGCTGCGTTGGCAATCTGTTCGTCGCTGTATGGCACGCCAAGCGTCTGCAGCGTCTTCATCCGGGACTCAATGGAACCGTGATCAACACGATTCTCGAACAGCCACGGGAAGGCAGGCATGTTGGATTCGGGTACCACGCTGCGTGGATCGTACAGGTGCTGGCGCTGCCAGGCATCCGAGTAGCGACCACCTACACGAGCCAGGTCCGGCCCGGTACGCTTGGAACCCCACAGGAACGGACGGTCATAAACGAACTCGCCCGCAACGGAGTAGTGACCATAACGCTCAGTCTCAGCCCGGAACGGACGGATCTGCTGGGTATGGCACACGTGGCAGCCTTCACGGATGTAAATGTCCCGGCCTTCCAGTTCAAGAGCGGACAGAGGCTCCAGGCCTTCGACCGGCTCGTTCACCTCTTTGTGGAAGAACAGGGGCACCACTTCCGCCAGAAAACCACCACTGATGGTCAGTACGATCAGCACGATCATCAGACCAAGGTTCTTTTCGACTATTTCGTGTCTCATCTGGTCTCTCTCCCTTACGCCGCCTGAACCGCAGCATTATCTTCTGCAACGGCGTCTTTCTGGCGTACGGTCATGTACACGTTGTAGGCCATGATCAGCATGCCGGTCAGGAAGATCGCGCCACCGATGAAGCGTACAAAGTAGCCCGGGTAGGAAGCTTCAAGCGCTTCCACGAAGCTGTAGGTCAGGGTGCCGTCTTCGTTTACTGCGCGCCACATCAGACCTTGCATGATGCCATTCACCCACATGGCGGCGATGTAAAGCACGGTGCCTACGGTAGCCAGCCAGAAGTGAGCGTTGATCAGCGCAGTGCTGTACATTGCCTGGATGCCCCAGAGTTTCGGGATCAGGTGATAAACCGCACCGATACTGATCATAGCAACCCAGCCCAGGGCGCCGGAGTGCACGTGGCCGATGGTCCAGTCAGTGTTGTGGGACAGAGCGTTGACGGTCTTGATAGACATCATCGGGCCTTCGAAGGTAGACATACCGTAGAAGGACAGAGAAACCACCAGGAAACGCAGGATAGGGTCAGTGCGCAGTTTGTGCCAGGCACCGGACAGGGTCATCATGCCGTTGATCATACCGCCCCAGGACGGCGCCAGCAGAATCAGGGACATGACCATGCCTGCGGTCTGTGCCCAGTCAGGCAGAGCGGAGTAATGCAGGTGGTGACCACCGGCCCATACGTAGGTGGCGATCAGTGCCCAGAAGTGCACGATAGACAGGCGATAGGAGTAAACCGGACGGTTGGCCTGCTTGGGAACGAAGTAGTACATCATGCCCAGGAAGCCAGCAGTCAGGAAGAAGCCCACCGCGTTGTGACCGTACCACCACTGCATCATCGCATCGGTAACACCCGCATAGGCGGAGTACGACTTGAAGGCGGTGGCCGGCAGCGCCATGTTGTTACCGATATGCAGTACAGCAACGGTAATGATGAACGCGCCGTAGAACCAGTTGGCAACGTAGATGTGCGGAGTGCTACGCTTCATCACGGTTCCGAAGAACACCAGGGCGTAGCTGACCCAGACAACCGCAATCGCGATGTCAATCGGCCATTCCAGCTCGGCGTATTCCTTGGACGTTGTCAGGCCCATCGGAAGGGTGATGGCAGCAGCCACGATGATCGCTTGCCAGCCCCAGAAGGTGAACGCCGCCAACCCGTCAGACATCAGGCGAGCCTGGCAGGTTCGCTGAACGACGTAGTAGGACGTTGCAAAAAGGGCACTTCCGCCAAAGCCGAAGATTACGGCGTTGGTATGCAGCGGCCGCAAGCGACCGAAGTGAGTAAAGGGCAGGTCGAGGTTGAGGGATGGCCAAACCAGCTGTGCTGCAATCAGCACACCCAGAGCCATAC
Organism: Marinobacter sp. L-46; assembly: GCF_056859535.1. Taxonomy (NCBI): domain Bacteria; kingdom Pseudomonadati; phylum Pseudomonadota; class Gammaproteobacteria; order Pseudomonadales; family Marinobacteraceae; genus Marinobacter; species Marinobacter sp. L-46. The sequence continues at coordinate 71,797 of NZ_JBSXOP010000059.1, read as the reverse complement.
CTACAATACCCCATACCACTGTCATGATGGCGAATTGTCTCACCACCTTGTAGTTGTATGTCAGGTTTGCATTTACTGTGCTCATAGCCTTACCAATGGGTTCAGGATGGGGAATTATGCGGGCGCAAGTATGGAGAAACCGTTAGTTGTTTGCAATGATTCAGGTCAACTCCTGATATCCGTCAAATTCGCCGGATTCCGGAGTTTTACCAGTAAGTTGCAATGACAATCATTCCCGGTTCAGAAGCCCTGAAAGGGCAACAGATACCCACTTGCGCGTGGCCAAATGATACCCCTTCAGAGGTAACAGGTGAACGATGTGAAGCTGATTAAGACCAAAGGCTATGGCAAACAGGCCGAAATGGTAATGATTCTGGCCCATGGGGCCGGTGCGCCGATGGATTCTCCCTTTATGGAGGCGCTGGCCGAAGCCCTGGATGACCAGGGCATTGCCTGTGTCCGTTTCGAGTTTCCTTATATGCAGAAACGCCGGGAAGACGGCAAAAAACGCCCGCCGGACCGGCAGCCGAAATTGCTCGAGTGTTTTTCCGAAGTGGTGGCGGCCGTCCGGCAGGAAGTCGGGCCCGGAGCCAGGCTACTGATCGGGGGCAAGTCCATGGGCGGTCGCATGGCTTCAGTGCATGCCGGCGAAGCCGTGGCGGGTATCCGTGGTGTGGTGTGTTACGGCTATCCTTTCCATCCCCCGGGCAAGCCAGACCGTTGGCGTATTGATCACCTGTCGCAGGTGGCCTGTCCGTTGATGGTGGTGCAGGGTACCCGGGATCCGTTCGGCAAGCCGGATGAGCTGGCAGCCCAGGGTGAGATTGCGGGGATTTCGAAGCTGGTCTGGCTGGATGGTGGTAACCACGATTTCCAGCCTCCGGTGCGGCATCCCGAAACCCAGGCCAGCCTGATTCAGCAGGCGGCCGGCCATACCCGTCAGTTTTTGGCGGATTTTGTCACAGCCTCGTGAGTGCCCGGTGCGCCCCTGACCTGGTCCCGTCCCGCCGCCTTGGCAGTGTAAAGTGCTTCGTCGGCCCGGCGGAACAGCTCCCTGGGGCCTTCGCCCGGTTGCAGGGCGGCAATGCCGGCGCTCAGGGTCAGGCACAGGTCGGCGCCATCGGGTGTTCGGATTACCGTGGTTCGCATGGCCTGGAGGATGGACTGGCACAGAGTGATGGCGCCATCGGGCGTTGTCTCCGGTAACAGCAGGGCAAATTCTTCACCACCAAACCGGATGGCGACATCTCTCGGACGTCTAACGTGGCCGGCCAGGTTGTCGGCTATCTTCTTCAGGCACTGGTCGCCAAAATCATGGCCCCAGGTGTCATTGATCCGCTTGAAGTGGTCGGCGTCGACCAGGGCCAGCGTCAGTGGCTGGCCGGTGCGCCGGGCCTCGGCACAGAGTTCCGGCATGATGTTATCCATGTGCCGGCGGTTGTGCAGCCCGGTCAGGGCGTCGTTGAGACTCAGAGACGCCAGTTTCCGGTTTGCCTGTTCCAGTTCCTGCATGGTGTTGCGTAACTGGGTGGTGCGCTCGTGTACCTTGAATTCCAGTTCGGTCCTGGCTTGCTGTTCGATATCCAGCAACTTCTGGTTCAGCAGACGCCACCGTTGCACCAAGGCGTAGTTCAGCAGCACCACCTGGGCACCGATGGCCGCCTGCATCATGACTTCCCGGGCCTGATAGTCGCCCAGGTGGCCGAAAGCCGCCAGGGCGTACAGCAAGGCACCAACCACCATCACGAGCCAGGCGCCGAGATACCAGAACGCGGGCTGGTAACCCTGGCGCCAGCGAATGGTGGCAATCACCGACAGGCTGGCAATCACCGACAGGGTCAGGAAGGTATTCAGCAGGATGCTTTTCGAGTACGGCAGAATAAAGCTGGCTCCAAGGAAGCCGACTGAGGTCCATGCCAGAATTTGCATGGCCTTTGCCGCAAGGGTGCCGGATTCGATTTCCAGGAAAGAGCCGCCAAACAACACCATGGCCAGGGAACACAGGGCCAGCCCCAGGGGGATCGACTGATTGGCCAGCTCGGTGTTGTCGGGCCAGAAGTACTGGTTAGCCAGCCCGCCCATGGCAAACAGGAACAGGGCCATGGAAACTATGTAGAACGCGTTGAAGAAGTAGTAGCGGGTACCGGAGCTGAAGAACAACACCAGGTTGAACACCGCCAGCACCAGCAGTGCACCGTAAAACAGCCCGTGCACCAGGGTCAGGTGGTTGCTCTCGGCAACGGCTTCACCGGGTGTGACCAGCGACAGCGGCACATTGAGCGCACCGCTGCTGTGAATCCGGAGGGTAATGGCGCGTTCTTCCTGTGCATCCAGTGTGACGGGCAGCAGGTAATAACGGTAATCTATGCCCCGGCTGGCAAACGGGAAGCGGTCACCGGTTTGCAGGGGTGGTTCCAGTTCGGTGTACTGCCCGGGGTTGTCCGGGGTGTGTTGCCAGAAGGTGATTTCATCCAGCAGCGGATAACTGAGCTTCAGAAACCAGAACGCCTGTTGCGGGCTGCTGTTACGGACCGTGAGCGTCACCCAGTACACCGCGTCGGTATGGCTGAACACCAGGTCATGGCCCTGCGCCGCCTGCCATTGCAGGTTCTCGGGCAAGGCGCCCGGAAACTTGGCGCTGTGGGCCGGGTCGCCGGGACGGGCGCTGTAAAAGCACAGGTGATCATTGATGCGCTGTCGGGCGTCTGCGCTGGCAGCATCAAGCACCGTGCAGCGCTCGGCGGCAAAGGCCTGCTCCGGGCCGAACAGGGCCAGCAAAGCCACTACAAACAGGGCACAGGCTCGGTTGAGCATAGACAACATCCCGTAACAGCAAAGCGGGAAGTGTAGCCAGAATAAACCAGAGCGACCGTTAAACAGGTTCAACTTTCGTGGCCGGCCAGGTGCCATTTTCCTGACGGCCCCCGGGAAACACTTTATATGCAACAGATCATGCTGATATGCCGGCCAGGGTTCGAGACCGAGGCAGGTCAGGAACTGACCGACCAGGCTGCGGCGGCCGGTATTTTTGGTTATTTCCAGCCCGGCAAGAACACCGGGTTACTCCGCTTCACCATTGGTGGCAACGAGCCGGCCGAAGAGCTGATGCGCCGCGTGGCCCTGGATAGCTTGGTCTTCACCCGGGACTGGTTTGCGCTGCTGGGCGATTGCGAATTGCCGGCCAGCGATCGGGTAGGGGCGATCCTGGCGTTCCTGAATGATCAGGAGTGGCAGGGCGACCGCTGTGCACGCCTGGAGGTACGGCTGTCGGAAATCAATGACGACCGGGACCTTGGCAACTTCGCCCGCAAATGGGTGGCGCCCCTGTCAAAAGGTCTGCGCGGTGCCGGCCTGTTAAAGGACGATCAGGAAGCCGAGGCACCGGTAAGGCTGGAAATTCTGCTGACGGATTTCAGCACGGCTGTGGTGGGTTACAGCCTGGCCGGCAACCGGTCACCCTTTGTCGGTGGCGTGCCCAGATTGCGTTTACCGGCGTCAGCCCCCAGCAGGTCGGCGCTCAAGCTGGAAGAAGCCTGGAAGGTGTTTCTGCCGAAGGAGCGCTGGCTGGAATACCTTGGCGGCGGCAAAAAGGCGGTTGACCTGGGCGCCGCTCCCGGCGGCTGGACCTGGCAGTTGGTGCGGCAGGGCATGATGGTAACGGCGGTAGACAATGGCCCTATGAACCCGGAGCTGATGGCCAGTGGCCATGTGGAGGCTGATGGCTACGCCTGGCGGCCGAAGCGGGCCGTGGACTGGATGGTGTGCGATATTGTTGATAAACCCCGCCGGACGGCGCGGATGGCGGTGGACTGGATGGGTGAGAAGCTGTGCCGTTACACGGTATTCAATCTCAAGCTGCCGATGAAAAAGCGATACGAGGAATGGCTGGTGTGCCGGGAAATCCTGGTTCAGGGCCTGGAGGGTGCGGGCCTGCATTGCCAGTTGAAGGCCCGGCACCTCTACCACGATCGTGAAGAAATCACCTGTTTTATCGAGCGGCTCGACTAGCCTCTCAAGGCATGGGGCTTTGCTCGAGCACGGTGATGGCCTCATCCTGGTCCATCATCGGTATCAGTTCGGCCATCAGGTTCTTGCGGGTTTCCGAGTGGAACCAGCGTTGCCAGTCGGCTTCGGAGCGCCAGTTGGCCAGGGTGATGCGATGGTTGGGGTCGTGGCTGTCGACCAGGGTTTCGCCGGAAATAAACCCCGGCGCGCCCACCGCCTGTTGCAGCACCAGTCGGGACCGCTCTTCATAGGCAGTTTCGAGTGTTTCGGCAATATGGCGTTCAATCAGAACCCGGATCATTAAAATCTCCTTTATTTTCGATGCTATAAACAATAATTTAGCACTGAATTCTGAAAAATCACGAGAACTTCTGGAGGCAATGTTGGCAGGTTCAGATTTTGACGCGGAACTTGATGCCCGGGGGCTGTTTTGCCCGGAACCGGTGATGATGCTGCACAACCGCATTAACGATGTGGAGCCCGGGCAAGTGCTGCGGGTACTGGCCACAGACCCGTCGACGACCCGCGATATTCCGCGTTTCTGCCAGTTCCTTGGCCATGAGCTGATAGGTGAACACGAGCAGGATGGGGAATACGTATACCTGATCCGGCGCAGCGAAGGCTGACGCCGGCCAGGTCAACGCAAGTCAGCTCAGATTTCCCGGGCGACCTTGTCCAGATGATCCATGAACTGCTCCCTGTCCATTTCTCCCAGAATCCGGGCCTGGCCCAGCTCCTCGCCATTGTTGCGGTAAAACAGGATGGCCGGCGGGCCGAACAGGCCCAGTTCGTCCAGAAGGGCCTGCTGGGCCCGGGTGTTGTCTGTCATATCAATCTGCAACAGGGTGTAGGGCCGTAATGCCTGAATCACATCCGGCTTGCTGAACACGTTGCGTTCCATCACTTTGCAGGAAATACACCAGTCGGCGTAGAAGTCGAGCATTACGGGCTGCCCGGCGCTGCGGGCATCGGCCAGCATGGCGCGAATCTGCTCCGGGTCTTCTACCCGCTCGAAAGGCGCGTGGGCTTCGGCAGCGCCAGCCGCTGACACGGTACCGGCGGTGGCTACAAAGGGATCCAGCGGGCGCAGGGGATCACTGGCCCCGCCAGCCGCGCCGGCCAGCAAGGCCAGGCCGTAGGCAAAAAACACTAGGCCGAAGCCTTTGCGGGTGCGCTCCCAACCGGCCCTGGCGGCATCAAAGGCGCCCAGTTGCACGCCGGTGATGGCAATCAGCAGACCCCAGAGCGTCAGCCCGGCCCAGGCCGGAATCAGCCGCTCGACCAGCCAGATGGCCACGGCCAGCAGCATCACACCATAGAAGTGTTTGACGGTAGTCATCCAGTGGCCCGAGGTAGGCAGCAGCTTGCGCCCGCCCACGGCTACCAGGATCAGTGGCACGCCCATACCCAGGCCGAGGGACAGCAGGGCAACGCCGCCGATGACCGGATCCTGGGTGGTGGAAATATAGAGCAGGCTGCCGGCAAGGGGAGCCGACACGCAGGGTGAGACAATCAGGGCAGACAGCGCGCCGATACCGAACAGGCTCAGTACCCGGCCGCCGGTCATCTTCTGGCTGGCATCGTTCAGGGGCTCCCGGATAAAGCGCGGCAGCTGGATTTCAAACATGTCGAACATCGACAGGGCAAAGACAACAAACATCGCCGCAAAGACCCCGAGCACCCAGGGCGATTGCAGGTGCGCCTGCAGGTTGAAGCTGGCTCCCAGCAAACCGGTGATCACCCCGGCGGCGGCATAGGTAATGGCCATGCCCAGCACATAACTGCCGGACAGCATTAGCGCCTGGCCGGTGGAGCGGGTGTTATGGCCCGAAACCATGCTGGAAATGATCGGCACCATGGGCAGCACGCAGGGGGTAAAGGTCAGGCCCAGCCCCAGCAGGAAAAACAGGCCGGCAATCATCCAGATGGTCTGGCTGGAAAGGAAGCTGGCCAGGCCGCTGGCGCTGGAAGTGTCTGCCCCCGGAACAGAGCCCGGGCCGGAATTGGTGCCGGAAGCGCTGCCACTGCTGTTGCTGGTTGCGGCAGCGGCGGATTCACCACCGTTTCCGCCTGGATAATACAGCACATCCCGGGTCTGTGGCGGGTAGCAAAGACCGGCTTCCGCACAGCCCTGGTAGGTCACCTGGAGTTCTGCTTCGCGGACACCATCCGGCAGGTTTACCGGCACCCGTGCTTCTACGGGATCAAAGAAGACTTCCATTTCACCGAAGAAGTCGTCTTCGGTCAGGGTGCCCGGCAGGGAAAAATCGGGTTCTCCGAGGGTGACACCCTCGGTGACGGGGTTAATCCTGATGCGGGACTTGTACAGGTAGTGTCCGGGGGTGATGTCCCAGGACAGCACAACAGCGCCCTGATCAGTGGAGAAGTTGAAGGGCAGGGCTTCATCCACGGGCAGGAAGTCACCGTTTCCGCCGCCGAACAGGGAGTTTCCGGAGTTGCCGAAAGCCTGCGCGGGCGAGGACGCCAACAGGCCCAGCATGGCGAGCAGGAGCAGTGCAGGCAGCAAAAGGGCGTGGCGGCGGATACCGGGGTCAGAGAGCGTTGTCATGAATTCGTGATAATCCTGTGTCGTAAATGCATGAAGTCGTTCTGCCAGGGGGTGGACACGGGGGCCCCGCTAAAGTTCCCTCTGGTATTGGCCGGAGTAAAGTCGCACAATAGCCAACCGATGAACCACAATCCAGACGATCTTATCATGCTGTTCAATGACCTGTTCCGGGAAAGCTGCCGGACGCTACTGGTCAGGGGCAGCGACGAACCGGAATACATTCCTGCCAGTGAGCCCGAGGGGTTTGCCCGGGTGGTTTTTGCCCACGGATATTTTGCCAGCGCCCTGCACGAAATTGCCCACTGGTGTATTGCCGGTGAGCACCGCCGCACACTGCACGACTATGGTTACTGGTATTGTCCGGACGGGCGTACCCTGGAACAGCAGCAAGCCTTCGAGAACGTTGAAATCCGGCCCCAGGCCATCGAGTGGCTGTTTTCGCTGGCGGCCGGTTCGCGGTTCCATATCAGTGTGGACAACCTGGCAGGCGACGGCGCGGCCGACGAACAGGCCTTCCGGCGTAACGTTTGTAAACAGGCTGCGGATTACCTCGAGCATGGCCTGCCGGAACGGGCCCAGCAGTTTTTTGACACACTCAAGCAGTTCTACAACACTTCAACCCGCATCGGCCACGACTGGAACTACGACAAGGTTCGCATAGCGCCGGCGGGGAATGAATACCTTAAATCAAGGACAGCAGACACTCTATGACATCTGAAATCAAACATACGGGCGACCTACGCTTCGGTGACCTCAACCTGGATCAACGCCTGCTGGATGCCATTACCAAAATCGGCTTTGAATACTGCACGCCTATCCAGGCGGAAACCCTGCCCTGGACCCTGGCCTGTGAAGACCTGATCGGCCAGGCCCAGACCGGCACCGGCAAAACCGCGGCCTTCCTGATTACCGCCATCCAGACCCTGCTGGAAACCCCGATCGACGAGAAAGACCGCTTTGCCTCGGAACCGAGGGTCCTGGCCCTGGCGCCGACCCGTGAACTGGCCATGCAGATTGCCAAGGACGCCGAGCAGCTGTGCCAGTACACCGGCCATAACGTGGTGACCGTGGTAGGCGGCATGAACTACGACAAGCAGCGGGAACAGCTGCAGAACGAAATCGTGGACATCCTGGTGGCTACCCCGGGCCGGCTGATCGATTTCCTGGGCTCCCAGGATGTGTTCCTGGACCAGCTCGACATCCTGATCCTGGACGAAGCAGACCGGATGCTCGACATGGGCTTTATCCCGGACGTAAAACGCATTATCCGCAAATGCACGCCCAAGGATGAGCGCCAGACCCTGCTGTTCAGCGCCACCTTCAACCAGGACGTACTGAACCTGGCTTCCATGTGGACCCGTAACGCCGAGTTTGTGGAAATCGAGCCGGAACAGAAAACCGCCGAGCGGGTTGAGCAAACGGTCTACCTGGTGTCTGACGACGACAAGCTGCCAGTACTGGTGAATTACCTGAAGCGTCCGGAAGTGGACAAGGCTATTGTCTTCGCCAACCGCCGTGATCAGTGCCGTGACCTGGAAGAAGACCTCCGTAACCAGGGCGTTAAAGTTTCCCTGATGTCCGGAGAAATTGCCCAGAACAAGCGCCTGAAAACCCTGGACCAGTTCAAGAAAGGACAGATCCAGGTGCTGGTGGCAACCGATGTGGCGGGCCGGGGTATTCACGTGAACGGTGTCACCCACGTGTTCAACTATAACCTCCCGGAGAACGCCGAGGACTACGTGCACCGGATCGGTCGTACCGGCCGGGCAGGCAGTACCGGTGTTTCGGTGAGCTTCGCCGGCGAAGAAGATGCGTTTGCGCTGCCGGAGATCGAGAAATACATCAGCCAGAAGCTGAAGACCGCGGTGCCGGACGAGGGCCTGATGGCTGCCATGGAAAATCCGCCGATCACCCGCAAGCGCGGAGGTCGCCGGCCTCAGGGCAACCGTGGTTCCGGTGGCCGTGGTGGTCCGCGCCCGCGCCGCAACTGATCGGGAACCCGGAGACAGGTTATGTTGATCGTTGCAGATGAGAATATTCCGTTACTCGATGCCTTTTTCGGGGATATCGGGGAGATTCGCCGGGTTACCGGAAGAACCCTGACCCGGGACCAGGTGGAAGATGCCGACATCCTGCTGGTGCGGTCGGTAACCCCGGTCGGGCCCGGGTTACTGGAAGGCACCCGGGTAAAGTTTGTCGGTACCACCACCATCGGCACCGATCACGTGGACCTGGACTGGCTGGAACAGCAGGGCATTGCCTTCGCGGCTGCCCCCGGCTGTAATGCCAGCAGCGTGGCGGAATACGTGTTGTCGGTGCTTTCGCTGTTTGCCGAGCGCCAGGGGCGTGATGACTGGAGCTCTCTGAGTGTCGGGATTGTCGGCGTTGGCAATGTTGGCGGAACCCTCGCCCGGGTTCTTGACCGGCTCGGTTTCGAGGTTCGGTTGTGTGATCCGCCGAGGCAGGACGCCGAGCCGGAGTCAGACGAAGCCTTTGTGAGCCTGGCGGAAGCGCTGGAGTGCGATGTCGTCACCCTGCACACGCCGCTGACCCGAACCGGTGCCCATGCTACCCACCATATGATTTCCTCAGCGGAGCTTGCGGCACTTCGGCCCGACCAGCTGCTGATCAATTCTGGCCGTGGCGAAGTCATCGATAACCAGGCCCTGAAACATCGCCTCGAACAGGCTGATGCACCACTGGCAGCGCTGGATGTCTGGGAAGGCGAGCCCCGTATCGATCCCGAACTGGTGGCGCTGACCTGGCTGGCGACGCCCCATGTTGCCGGTTATAGCCTGGAAGGCAAGGTTCAGGGCACAGAGATGATCTACCAGGCTCTGAGTCAGTTTCTGGGGTTGCCGGTGCGCAAGAAGGCCGGCCAGTTTTTGCCGGAACCGGCCATGAGCAAGGTCTCGTTTACCAGCAATGCCGCCGAGGATGCGGCAATCCGCATTGCCCTCCGGGCTTGTTATGACCCCCGCCAGGACGACGCCCGCTTGCGATTGGCGATGACAGGAACCCCGGAAGAGCGGGGCATGGCTTTTGACCAGCTGCGCCGGGACTACCCGGTACGGCGGGAATGTTCCAGCCTGAAGGTTCAGCTCAAGGGCAGTAGCAAGTCCCTGCAGGACAGTTTCAAGGCCATCGGTTTCAAGCTGAAAATCTGACCAGGATGCTTGCCTGGTTGACGAAAGGCAGAAGGGGCGCATAGTGCGCCCCTTCTTCGTTATGGCCTGGCTGACCCGCTTATAGCTTGGCGTTTTGCAGTGCGGCAATCCGGTCTTCCAGCGGCGGGTGGGTCATGAACATGGCCGCCAGGCCGGAGCGGGCTCCGCGGTTGATACCGAAGGCCTGCAGGGTATCCGGCATCTGGTCCGGCACCTCGCTTTCCTGTTTCAGGCGGGCCAGGGCATTGATCATGGCGCCGCGCCCTGCCAGCTGGGCGCCGGCAATATCAGCCCGGAATTCCCGGCGACGGGAGAACCAGAACACAATGGTACTGGCCAGGATACCCAGGACAATTTCCGCAACGATGCTGACCACAAAGAAGCCAAGCCCGTGACCATTTTCGTTCTTGAAAATCACCCGGTCGACAAACGAGCCGATCACCCGGGATGCGAAAATCACGAAGGTGTTCACCACGCCCTGAATCAGGGTCAGGGTCACCATGTCGCCATTGGCCACGTGGCCGATCTCATGGCCCAGCACGGCCCGGATTTCATCCTTGTTGAAACGGTGCAGAAGGCCTTCGCTGACGGCGACCAGCGAATCGTTCTTGTTCCAGCCGGTGGCAAAGGCGTTGGACTGGGACGCCGGGAAAATCGCGACTTCCGGCATGCCGATGCCGGCATTCTTCGCCAGTTCCGCGACGGTATCCACCAGCCAGCGCTCGGCAGGGGTGCGGGGCGACTCAATCACCTGCGCCTTGGTGCTCCACTTGGCCATGGGTTTGGAGATCAGCAGGGAAATGATCGCACCGGCAAAGCCGAAGACGGCGGCAAAGGCCAGCAGGGAACCGTAATCAATGCCTTGCCCGGCCAGGTAACTGTCGACCCCGAGCAGGCGCAGGGTAAAGCTTGCCACCAGAATAACGGCCAGGTTAGTGGCCAGAAACAACAGAATGCGCATAGAGTTTTCCTGTAGTGACGTACGCTGAATCGTGTTGGCTGTCTGACCGTTATATGTGGCCCGGGTTCACTGCTTCAAGATCCTTACCGCGATTTAATGCAGCCCTTCGGCACTGAAATCCGTAAAGAAAGCGGCCTGGACGGCCAGGCTGATACGGGTGGAACTGCCGTTTTTCAGGGCGGCCCGAAGCAGGTGGATATAGGTAGACAGGTCCTGCTGGACTGAGGCCGGAAGGTTCGCTTCCTCGGGCAGGGTATTCAGCTTCCGGGCCAGTGATTGTGGTGCTGGTGCGCTGAGGCGAACGAAGGCTTCCCGGGTCAGCACCGCCTGGTCCAGGGCTTCCTGGCGGATGGTGTCGACATATCGCAGCAAACCTTCTTCCTGCAGCCACAGCAGGGCGCCGAAGCAAGCCATGTGGCGTTTGCTGTGCAGCCCGAATTCGTCCGGCTCATCCGGGCCGGCAATGTCTTCCACAAACAGGTTGGCGCGCCTGGGGAAGGCAGCGTACAACTGCGCCAGGGCGATGGCTACGTCCTTGTAAAATTCCTCGACATGAATGTCGGCCATGACAGATCCCGATTATTGACGGTAGTGTTCCAGGAAGTTGGCCAGCCGTCCCATGGCGTCTGCCATGGTGTCCTGGCGGGGCAGGAACACCACCCGGAGGTGTTGCTTGTCGTCGATGTTGAAGGCGGAACCCTGTACCAGCAGGATTTTTTCCTGCAGCAGCAAGTCCAGCACCAGTTTTTCATCGTTGGCGATGGGGAAGTGCTTTGGGTCCAGCTTCGGGAACATGTACAGGGCGCCCTGAGGCTTCACACAGCTGACGCCCGGAATGTCGTTGAGCATGCGCCAGGTGGTTTCGCGCTGCTCATAGAGCCGTCCGCCGGGTGCCACCAGGTCGTTGATGGACTGGTAGCCGCCCAGGGCGGTCTGGATGGCCAGCTGGGCCGGCACGTTGGCGCACAAGCGCATGTTCGACAGCATCTCGATGCCTTCGATCAGGTCCCGTGCCCGGTGCTTGGCGCCGCTGATGATCATCCAGCCGGAACGGTAGCCGGCAGCCCGGTAGTTTTTCGACAGGCCGTTGTAGGTAAAGAACAGCACGTCTTCGGCCAGGGAAGCGATGGACGTGTGCACGGTGCCGTCGTACAGAATCTTGTCGTAGATTTCGTCAGCCAGGATGATCAGGTTGTGCTTGCGGGCCAGTTCGATCACCTGGTGCAGCAGCTCATCCGAATACACCGCGCCTGTGGGGTTGTTCGGGTTGATCAGAACAATGGCCTTGGTGCGGCGGGTGATCTTCTTCTTGATGTCGTCGATATCCGGGAACCAGTTCTGCTGCTCGTCGCAACGGTAGTGCACCGGCTTGCCGCTGGACAGGGTGACGGCTGCGGTCCACAGCGGATAGTCGGGGGCCGGTATCAGCACTTCGTCGCCGGTATTGAGCATGGCCTGCATGGACATCACGATCAGTTCACTGACGCCGTTACCCAGGTAGATGTCATCGATGTCTACCCGGGGAATGCCGCGCTGCTGGCTGTAATGCATGACCGCCTTGCGGGCAGAGAACAGGCCCTTGGACTCCACATAGCCCTGGGCCTGGTGCATGTTGTAGATCACATCTTGCTGGATCTCTTCGGGCACATCCAGTTCGAAGGCGGCCGGGTTGCCGATATTGAGCTTGAGTACCCGGTGGCCTTCTTCCTCGAGCCGACGCGCCTCACGCAGAACCACGCCACGAATTTCATAACATACGTTGTCAAGTTTGGCGGATTTGAAATAGTTCTGCATGGCGTGATGCGTCCTTAACGAAAAACGGGAAAAGTTTCCGGATAACGGAAGCTTACTATTCTAGCGGAGGGATGTACCGGGGTAACAGGGGCAATTGTGACCAATTGTGGCGAATTACCGATTGATCACTGGAAGGTTGCCCGCCGGAAGTGCCAACTCTGTCCCGAAATGCCGTAAAAAGGGATGGTTGGACACAACCAAATTGCGCACAATGCGAACCCGCCCATTCAATACAAGGCAGTCAAACCATGCCGGACGCAACCATTTACGATTTCAGCGCCAAGGATATCAAGGGTAATGAAGTATCGCTGGCGGACTATCAGGGCAAGGTATTATTGATCGTCAATACCGCCTCCAAGTGTGGTTTTACGCCGCAGTTCGAGGGCCTGCAGAACCTGCACAGGGAGCTTGGCGACAAGGGCTTTGAAGTGCTGGGCTTCCCCTGTAACCAGTTCCTGAGCCAGGACCCGGGTGATGAAGATGCCATTAGCCAGTTCTGCTCCCTGAATTACGGTGTCAGCTTTCCCATGTTCGCCAAGATCGAGGTGAACGGTGAAGGCACCCATCCGCTTTTCCGGTTCCTGAAAAAAGAGGCCAAGGGGCTGATGGGCTCGGAAAAGGTTAAGTGGAACTTCACCAAGTTCCTGGTGGACAGCAACGGCCAGGTTGTTCGCCGCTATGCGCCTACCGCCAAGCCGGAAGAAATCCGGGCGGATATCGAAAAGCTGCTCTGATTCCGGCGCCACTCCGGGCTCTGCCGGCAACTACCCGGCCGGCGGTGCCCAGCGGCTGATAATGGCCCGCAACTCATCCCGCTGGTAAGGCTTGGTCACATAGTCGTTCATGCCGGACGCCAGGCAGTGTTCCCGGTCTCCCTGTAAGGCATTGGCGGTTACCGCTATAACCGGAAGATCCGCCCATTTCGGGTTCTGCCGGATGGCACGGGTAGCCTCGAAACCGTCCATCACCGGCATCTGGCAATCCATCAGAATGATGTCGTAACGGCGGCTTTCCAGTGCCGCCAGTGCCCGTTCACCGTTCTCTGCCAGGTCTACCCGGTGCCCGAGTTTCTTCAGCAGGCCACTGGCAACCAGCTGGTTTACCCGGTTGTCTTCCACCAGAAGGATCGATAAAGGCCGGTCGCTTGCCCGTTCCGTGATGGCTTCCGGGGCCTGAGGTCTGGTGTCCGCTTCTGCCACGGCCAGCGGCAAGATGACCGTGAAGTGAGTGCCGGCCCCTTTGCTGGAATCCACCAGGATACGCCCGTGCATATGCTCAACCAGCTGCCGGCAAAGGGTCAGCCCCAGACCGGTGCCGCCATAAAGCCGTGTTGTGCCGGTATCGGCCTGGGAGAAGGGCGAGAAAATGCTTTTCAGCCCCTGCTCGGACATGCCAATGCCTGTGTCGATCACTTCGATACGCAGGCTGCCACCGGTCCAGCTGGTGCGTACTTTCACACTGCCGGTGTCGGTGAATTTGATGGCGTTGCCCAGCAGGTTATTGATGATCTGCCGGGTGCGGGTGGGATCACCCAGAAAGCAGGCGGGTAAGTCCGGATCGGTTTCGCTGATCAGCTGGATCTGTTTGCCTTCGGCCTGTTGGCGATGCAGCGTGGTGCATTCGTCGATCAGCTCGCGCATGCTGAACGGTATGGTCTCCAGGCTTAGCTTTCCGGCCTCTACCTTGGAAATGTCCAGGATGTCGTTGAGCAAACCAAGCAGGTTTTCCCCGGCATTCAGGGCAATTTCCAGGCGATTGCGCTGGCCCTGGTCTTTTTCACTTTCCAGCGCCAGCCCCAGCATCCCAAGCACGCCGTTCAGGGGGGTGCGGATTTCATGGCTCATGCTGGCCAGGAAGTCGGCCCTGGTGCGGGCACGCCGTACCGCATCTTCCTTCGCCTTGACCAGGGCCCGGTTACCCCGCTGAAGGGCGTCGTTTTTCTCGGAAATTTCCCGGGTCCGGTCCGCAACTTCCTGTTCCAGCTGGCTGGAATAGTTCTTCATGGTAGCTTCAGCCGTTCGCAGTTGCGAAACGCTGTTGTCCATGTTTTCCAGGTGTTCATTGATAATGCCCACCATGGTGCCGATCTCGTCTTCCCGGTGGTTTTCCGGAACCGGCAGGCGAACTTTTTCCGGGGAGCTGGCGTTTACCTGGCTCAGGGCGTTGATTACGTTGAGCATGGGGCGGGTGAGCACAAAGTAGAAAATGGCCAGCAACACCCCGGATAACGCCAGGCTTTTCAGTAGCCCGATAACCAGGGTGTAGGTGGCACGCTCAAGGAACCGTATGCCGTAGTGGTAGGTATCGATGGTCACCACCAGCTGGCCCAGGGGCAGGTCTGCCAGCTGGGGTACCCGAAGGTTTTCCCGGAACACCCGGTCTGCGCCGAACAACAGGTCGCTGGCCCAGCGGTAGCGGGATTCCGGGCTGCTTTCGCTGGAGGCCGACATGGTCTGGCCTTCGTTATCGATCAGCCGGGCATCGATGGCGGCCGGGTGCTGCAGCAGGCCGTCGAGGAGTTCATCGGCCAGCCGCATGTCTATGTTGTAGGCAATCTGGGACGCGGGGCTGTGGCTGGTTTCAATCAGGGCTTGGACTTCCCGCTCCATGGAATCGCGGGCGTCAAAATAATCCAGGGTAATCTGGATCAGGTTCAGCACCAGGCCTACGGCCATGGCAACCAGAACGGTGTCCCGGGTAAGGCGGTAGGAGAGCCGTTGCCTGAAACTTTTGAACACGGTGGTGGTGGATCCCTGGATAAGCGCGGTGTTTTGCGCCAGAGCGTAGCAGAATTCTCCGGGTCAGTCCGTTAACCTGCGTAACCGCATTGGCCATTCATTTAATGAATCATGTGATTCCTGTATATTGAAGCGGTGAATAGTCGGCCGGTTGTCGGGCCGAGAACCCCTGATGGAGTTGCCCATGGATATTTCCCGCGTAGACCTCAACCTGCTCGTATACCTGGATGTGTTGCTGCGGGAGCGCAATGTAACCAAGGCCGCCAACCATCTGGGCATTACCCAGCCGGCCATGAGTAACGGCCTGCGCCGCTTGCGGGACTTGTTCGGCGATCCCTTGCTGGTTCGTACCAGCGAAGGCATGACCGCGACTGAACGGGCCCGGGAGCTGCAGCCCCTGGTGCGGGGGATCTTGTCGAACATCGAACAGGCGGTGCAGGAAAAGACGCCGTTTGCGGCCCACGACAGCCAGCGGGTGTTCCGGATCATGGCCAGTGACTACGCAGAATCCTGCCTGATGCCGCGGGTATTGCGGCGGATTCGCCAGGAAGCGCCCCATGTGACCCTGGATGTCCTGACCCCCAGTGATGTCAGCTTCCTGGACGTGGAGCAGGGCCGGCTCGACATGGCCATCAACCGCTTCGACAAGATTCCCCAGTCGTTTCACCAGAAAACCCTCTGGACCGAATACTTCGCCTGCCTGATGAATTCCCACAATCCGATCCTCAAGCAGCCGTTCACCCTGGACACCTATCTGGAAGCCAGCCATATCTGGGTCAGCAAAACCGGTTTTGGTGTGGGTGTCGGGGTAAACCCGAAAGATGTCCAGCGTTTGGGGTGGGTAGACGAAGCCCTGGGGCGGATGGGGCGCAAACGCCAGATTTCCGTGTTTACCCGCCATTACCAGGTGGCCATGTTGCTGGCCGAGCAGCACGACCTGATTGCAACGCTGCCGTCACGGGCGGCCTGGCTGCAGAAAGATAATCCGAATCTGGTGGTGAAGGTGCCGCCGTTCGAAATCCCGCCGTTCGAACTGAAAATGGCCTGGAGCCCCTTGCTGCAGCACAACAGTGACCATCAGTGGTTGCGCCGGCTGATTATTGAAGTGGCTGAAGAGGTGGATGAGGAATTTGCGCCGTTCGGTGCCCGTTTCGAATCGCCCCAGGCAATCTACGGGCAACACTCAGAGCGGTAGTTCCCGCAGTTCCATGGATGGGCGGGCGGCGTCCCACATGCGCTGGAAGGATTCTTCCATCAGTTTGACCCGGCCTGATGCAGCGAAGCCTGCAAAGCCGTCGGGTTTGTTGAAGTGGTGGCGGTACAGAACCCCTTCACGGTCAACCAGCATGAACGGCTGGTCTTCCATCGGGTAGTCGGCGTTTACCAGCCTTAGCTCCATGCGGCTGCTCAGGCGACGCATCAGCTCAACCAGCTGGTGCCGGCGTTTCACCAGGGGTTTGTCGTCGTGGATCAGCAGGCGGACTTCGCTCAGGCGGTGTCGGCGGGCTACCGCAGAAATCAGTTCCCGCAGCCGGTAACGGTCATACAGGTCGTGCTCCAGCAGGTTGTCATACAGCCACAGGCGCTGGCCGGCCTGGCCCACCAGCGAATCCATCAGGCCGAGCATGGTGGCTTCGTCGTGGAACAGCCAGCTCTCGGTGTCGGCCCCGAGAATCAGCGGTTGGGTGCGGTCAGCAAGTGCCTGGTGGGCCAGCGAGGGTGCCAGGCAACGCATATCCAGGTGCGGGATGCCGGCGTCATCGTAGGGCTCGGAGCAGATGTGGAAGCCGAAGCGCCCGTAGAAGCCGGTGGCGTGGTTCTGGGCTGATAGCCGAAGTTCCTGGAAGCGCCCGGCTGATTCCGCAATCAGGTGCCGCAGCAGCGCCTCGCCCACACCTTGGCCACGGTATTCCGGAAGCACAGCCATTCGCCCGATAAAACCGGTTTCTTCCATGGTGGAAAACAGCCGGGCCGTGGCCATGGGGGTATTGGCCTGATCGACTGCCAGGTAATGATCGGCAATCTCGTCAGTGTCGTCCCACTCAAGCTCCGGCGGCACCTTCTGCTCATCGATAAACACCCGCTGGCGGATGTCGCGGATGGAGGCAGGGGCCAGTTGCCAGCTGTATTTGCGAAATCTCGGAGTCATGGCTTACTCGAAGTACAATGAACCCTGGTTATACAGGTTGGTCAACAGGCCCAGCAGGGCCTCGTCACCGGCAAATTCGGCCAGGGCCGACATATCAATGCGGGCTCCGGCACACAGCAAGGGCGCCAGTGGCTGGGCATCGCCTTTCAGCAGGTATTGCTCACCATCCACAAACAGGGCGGTTTCACCAGCCAGTTCATGGTAGGCAAAGCGGGAGCCTTCGTTCCAGCGCAGCTGCTCGCCGGCGCGGATGGCTTCCGCCAGGTCTTCTGCTTCAGCGGGTTCCTCTGCCGGCACCACGATGTCCATGCTCTTGGGAGCGGTGGTGAACTGGCCGAACCACAGGGCCAGGTTGCGGCGGTCGCCCAGCTGTTCGCGGATTACCGTATCCAGCCGGTCGATAACCTCCGCACCGATGGTGCCCGGGTTGTCCTGAACCTGCAGGTCCGGGTCGTCCAGGTGTTCGGCGGCCTTTTCTTTCTGGCTCAGGAAATCGGTAAAGCTGGTCAGGATGTCGTCGATGGTGGGCGCACGAAAACCAACCGACAGGGTGATGCAGTCGTCTTCCGCCACACCGTGGTGGCCGATACCCGGGGGCAGGTACAACATATCGCCCGGTGCCAGTGTGACGGTTTCTTCGCCATCCCAGCTGCTCAGGATACGCAGGGGCGTGCCTTCTACCCGTGGCGATGCATGGTCGCAGTGGCCGCCAAAGGTCCAGCGGCGATGGCCCTGGGCCTGCAGCAGGAAGACGTCGTACATGTCGTAGTGAGGGCCAACGCTGCCACCTTTCGGGGCGTAGCTGGCCATGATGTCATCCAGGCGCCAGTTGGGGACGAAACGGAAGTTGTCGAGCAAGTCGGCAATTTCCGGTACCCAGTGGTCCAGGCCCTGAACCAGCAGGGTCCAGTCCTGTTCCGGCAGGTCGCTGAAGCGATCCGGGTTGAACGGGCCGTTGTGCAGTTGCCAGGGTTTGCCGGCATCGTTCTCGATGACGATGCGGGATTCCACCGCTTCTTCACAAGCCAGGCCGGCCAGTTCGTCCGGGCTGACCGGGCACTGGAAACCGGGAAATGCCTGACGGATCACCAGGGGCTTTTTCTGCCAGTAATCCCGCAGAAATTCAGAAGCTGTCAATCCGCCAAGCATGTCCATGGTGTTGCTCCCGTTTAAATGTTGCCGGCCTGTTCGACGGCATTACCGATGTAAGTGTCCGGAGTCAGGTTGCGCAGTTCGGCCTTGGCTTCTTCCGGAATTTCCAGGGTCTCCACGAAATTCTTGATGACTTCCGCGCTCATGGTTTTGCCGCGGGTCAAGTCCTTGAGTTTTTCGTAGGGCTTTTCGATGTTGTAGCGGCGCATCACGGTCTGGATCGGCTCGGCCAGTACTTCCCAGGCGTTGTTCAGGTCTTCGTTCAGGCGCGCCGGGTTGATTTCCAGCTTGCCCAGGCCTTTCAGGGAGGCTTCGTAGGCAATCAGGCTGTGTGCGAAACCAACGCCCAGGTTGCGCAGTACGGTAGAGTCGGTCAGGTCACGCTGCCAGCGGGAAATCGGCAGCTTGGCAGACAGGTGGCCGAAGATGGCGTTGGCGATGCCCAGGTTGCCTTCGGAGTTTTCGAAGTCGATGGGGTTCACCTTGTGGGGCATGGTAGAGGAGCCGATTTCGCCGGCCACCGTCTTCTGCTTGAAGTAACCCAGTGAGATGTAGCCCCAGATGTCCCGGTCGAGGTCGATCAGGATGGTGTTGAAGCGGGCAATGGCATCATACAGCTCGGCAATGTAGTCGTGGGGCTCGATCTGGGTGGTGTACGGGTTCCAGTCCAGGCCGAGGCTCTCGACGAACTCTTCGGCGTTGGCGGCCCAGTCTACATCCGGATAGGCAGACAGGTGGGCGTTGTAGTTGCCCACGGCACCGTTGATCTTGCCCATGATTTCCACTTCACGAATCTGCAGCAACTGACGGCGCAGGCGGTAAACCACGTTGGCCAGTTCCTTGCCCACGGTCGTGGGAGAGGCGGTCTGGCCATGGGTGCGGGACAGCATCGGCTGTTCGGCGTGTTCCTTGGCCAGTGCAGCCAGCTTGTCGACCACCTTTTCCATGCCTGGCAGCAGGCCATGGTCCAGTCCTTCGCGCAGCATCAGGGCGTGGGACAGGTTGTTGATGTCTTCGGAGGTGCAGGCGAAGTGCACGAATTCGGTCACTGCGTGCAGCTCGGGCACATCGGCGATCTTTTCTTTGATCAGGTATTCGACCGCTTTCACATCGTGGTTGGTGGTGCGTTCGATTTCCTTGATGCGCTCGGCATCGGCCAGGCTGAATTCGCTGACCAGCTTGTCCAGGAAGGCATTGGCTTCGGCAGAGAACGCCGGCACTTCGGTAATGGCCGGGTGTGCGGCCAATTGTTGCAGCCAGCGGATTTCGACGGTTACCCGGTTACGGATCAGGCCGTATTCACTGAAGATGCTGCGAAATACGCTGACTTTACTGCCGTAGCGGCCATCGACCGGGGAAATAGCGGTCAGGGCGGTGAGTTCCATCGAAAACCTCTCAGTTCATCAAAGAAAAATCGGATCGGGAAAATATGAAGGCGTTAATGATACACCAGAGGACGCTGCGAATCAGCGCAGCAGCTCCCTGGCGTGCAGGATCACTTTCTTGCGCTTGAAGATCAGTTGCCAGCGGTGGCCGCCACTCTGGCGCCAGAGTACAGCCGAACGGATGCCGGCCAGCAGCAGGGCACGGACTTTGTGCTGGTTGTCTTCCCGCTGCAGCATGTTGGGGTTACCGCTGACCTGGATGCGCGGGCCCAGGGTACTGATGGTGTCGCTGTATACGGATGCCAGGTTGCTCAGCAGGTTGCTGTGGGTGTAACCGAAATGGCTGGCGGTGTGGCGGGCCTGCTCAATGCGGTTGCCGAGTACATCCATCACATCGCCCTTGCGCTTGAGCTTGGATTCCAGGTGAATCAGGTTCAGCA
This sequence comes from Marinobacter sp. L-46, assembly GCF_056859535.1. Lineage (NCBI taxonomy): Bacteria > Pseudomonadati > Pseudomonadota > Gammaproteobacteria > Pseudomonadales > Marinobacteraceae > Marinobacter > Marinobacter sp. L-46. The sequence continues at coordinate 51,437 of NZ_JBSXOP010000059.1, read as the reverse complement.
CATAGCGCAGGACCTCTGCATCCTGCGGACGGGCTTGCTGGGCGAATACGGTCGACAGCACCTGCAGGCCATCGCGTATGTCGGACAACTCGCCACCGTAAACATCCAGCGTGGTCTCAGGATCTGTGGCAAACAGCGAGCGGATGCAGGTTTCCATGGCCGCTTCGTTGCAGTAGCCGGTATGGGCAATTTCCCGCACCAGCGCGGCTGCCTGAAAGATACCCGCCAGGGCTAGGGTCTGGTCGTGCAGGGAACGGCTCATGCGTCGGCTTCCGCAGCCAGGCGGGCGGGCAGGGGTTCGCCATCGCGCCAGGTTTCTTCAATCACGCCGCCGCCGAGACAGACTTCCTCCTGATAGAACACCACGGATTGTCCGGGAGTCACCGCCCGCTGGGCCTCGTCAAAGACCACCTGCACGCCACCGTCGATAACTGTGACTTCGCAGTCCTGGTCCGGCTGGCGGTAACGGGTTTTGGCCTTGCACCGGAACTGCTGCGCCGGCGGTTCGCCTGCGACCCAGTCGATGGCGCCGGAGACCAGGCCCCGGGAAAACAGCAGCGGGTGGTTCTTGCCCTGAACGGCGATCAGCACGTTGCGGGACAGGTCTTTTTCTGCCACGTACCAGGGTTCATCGCCAAACTCCGCCAGGCCGCCAATGCCCAGACCCTGGCGCTGGCCAATGGTGTGGTACATCAGTCCCTGGTGCTTGCCGATCACCTTGCCGTCCGGCGTTTCAATGTTGCCGGGCTGGGCCGGCAGGTATTGCTTCAGGAAGTCGGTGAACTTGCGCTCGCCGATGAAGCAGATACCGGTGGAATCTTTCTTGTCGTGGGTTACAAAACCCTGGGCTTCGGCAATGCGGCGAACTTCCGGCTTTTCCAGTTCGCCCACCGGGAACAGGGTGCGGGCGATGCGGTCGCCGGAGACGGCGTGCAGGAAGTAGCTCTGGTCTTTGTTCGGATCCAGTCCCTTCAGCAGTTGCGCTTTGCCACTGCCATCGTTGAGGGGGCGCTGGCGGGTGTAGTGGCCGGTGGCAATGTAGTCGGCGCCCAGGGTGACGGCATAATCCAGGAAAGCGCGGAATTTTACTTCCTTGTTGCACAGGATGTCCGGGTTCGGGGTGCGCCCTGCGCTGTATTCGGACAGGAAGTGCTCGAACACCCGGTCCCAGTATTCGGCGGCAAAGCTGGCGGTGTGCAGCTTGATACCGATGGCGTCGGCCACCGCCTGGGCATCGGCCAGGTCTGTCATGGCAGTGCAGTACTCGGTGCCGTCGTCTTCATCCCAGTTCTTCATGAACAGGCCTTCCACCTGGTAGCCCTGGTCTTTCAGCAACCAGGCAGCTACGGAGGAGTCCACGCCGCCGGACATGCCGACGATCACGCGGGTGTTCTGGGGAGTCTTGGGTTCTGCAGTCTGGGTCATTGGTTTTCCGGGTTACCGCTGAAAAGGGGCGATTTTACCATCTTGTGGCGGTTACGTCTGTCCGTCGACCACCACTTCAAGGGGGAATCGCCGGCCGTTTCGGTAATCCTCGATGCACTGCAGTACCAGCGGGCTGCGTAGCCGGGTGCCCAGGTTGCGGATTTCGTCCAGGTTAAGCCAGTGCGGGGCGATAATGCCGGTATCCAGCTCGGTGGTGATTTGCCTGACGGCTTTGGCGGCGTAACAGAAGCGGTAGTAGGTAACGCCGTTGGCCGGGGCCTTGTAGGTGTAAACGCCAAGGAAGGACTCCGGCTCAACCTGCCAGCCGGTTTCTTCCAGTGCTTCGCGCCGGACTGCATCCAGAATGGCTTCGCCTTCCTCGATATGCCCGGCAGGCTGGTTGAAAACGACCTTGCCGTGGCTTTCCTCTTCAACCAGCAGAAAGCGGCCCTGTTCGTCTTCGGCCACAACGGCCACGGTGGCATGGGGTTTCCAGGTCATTTTCGGCTTGGCCTCCTGTTGGTAGTGCGGCGCCCGGGCCTGGCCCTGCGCGGGTTTTGTTTGCCGGCCGGCGGAGTGTCTGGCAAGTGAATGGTTTCAAGGCGGAAATGGCCGGGTTTCAGGCCGTCCAGTGTCCAGTCCCCTATCCGGTAGCGGATCAGTCTCAGGGTAGGGTAGCCCACGGCGGCTGTCATGCGCCGCACCTGCCGGTTACGGCCTTCGGTAATGGTGAGTTCCAGCCAGCTGGTGGGGATGGATTCACGGTAACGCACCGGAGGTACCCGGGCCCAGACATCCGGTTCTGCCATCCGCCTGGCGCTGGCGGGGCGGGTCAGGCCGTCTTTCAGTTCGACACCGCTGCACAGTTGTGCGATTGCATCGTCGGAGATCTCCCCTTCAATCTGGACCCAGTAGGTTTTCGGCATTTTGTTGGTGGGGGAGGCAATCCGGTGCTGCAGCGCGCCGTGGTTGGTCAGCAGCAACAGGCCTTCGGAGTCATAGTCCAGCCGGCCGGCGGGGTAGAAACCGGGCTTTTTAATCCATTGGGCAAGGGTTGCGCGGGGTTGTCCGGCGCGGTCATCGGTGAACTGGCTCAGCACCTGGAAAGGTTTGTTGAACAGAATCAGCTCGGCCATGCACGGTTCCTGTTGGTAATACGGAGGAGTGGCAAGCCTAAAGGATTCGGAATTCCGGAAAAAGCACAAAAAAACACGGCCTGCCGGCTACCCGGCAGGAATCGGGGAAATAATCGCCGCGACTGTCTCAGCCGTTAACAGCTCTCGGAGGATACCCCGAGTGGCCTGACAGCCCGCTATCCGGGGACTCGCCGCCTTGCCTGGACTCCTGGCCCGGTTCCCGCTTTGCTGGCGCTTCATCGGGTACGATGTTGATGGCGTGAACGCCTTTTTCGACCGGCTTTTTGTCGAAGGTGACCGACTGGCCCGCCTTCAGGGTTTTATAACCCTCCATCTGTACCGAAGAAAAATGGGCGAACAGATCGTCACTGCAGCCGTCTTCGATAATAAAGCCGTATCCCTTGGCGTTGTTGAACCATTTGACTTTGCCTTTTGGCATGATGAACTCCCTTGTTCCCTGTCTGTCTTATTATTGGATTGAGCGTTGTGCGTGTGTTGCTTCTGGTTACATAAGTCTTGTGTTTATTTACATTGTTTTACAATGCAGGTTAACTCTCTGCCAATCCGGCGTCTGAGTCAAGAGTTCTGACGGGGTGAATGAGTGGTTGAAGCAGGTCTGGAAGCTGTATCATGTCCGTATTGATAAATAACGCACGCTTGCTCCGCTTCCGGCTTGAAAAGCCGCAGTCGGGCAACCACATTTAGTCAGGAAACCGAATAACCGGTAAACAGAACCATGCGGACAATTAAGAATTCTCTACTAGTATTCAATCAGGGGGAGGACGAACAGCCAGGGCGCCATGAGGGGGTCAGTGTTGCGCCTGAAAAGCCTGCCCTGAAGCGCCCGGCCCGATTCAGGGTGGTGCTCCTGAACGACGATTACACACCCATGGACTTCGTGGTGGAAGTATTGATGAAGTTCTTCGGAATGAATGAGGAAAAGGCGACGCAGGTGATGCTGCTCGTCCATACGCAGGGAAAAGCCGTATGTGGGGTATATACCCGTGACATCGCAGAAACAAAGGCGGCACAGGTGAATCAGTATTCTTCGGAATGTGAGCATCCGCTCCTTTGTGAGATTGAACGTGCTGACTGATAGACGGCGGGGTGGCCCATGCTGAGCAAAGATCTTGAAATTACGCTGAATACGGCCTTCAAAAATGCCCGGGACAAGCGTCATGAGTTTATGACCGTGGAGCATTTGTTGTTGGCCCTTCTCGACAACGAATCGGCGGTGGGCGTTCTCAAAGCCTGTGGTGCAGACCTCCAGCGGCTCGAGGAAGAGCTGGTCGAATTCGTGGATTCAACCACACCTCTGATACCGAGCACCGACAGCGAACGCGAAACCCAGCCGACACTGGGCTTCCAGCGTGTGCTGCAGCGGGCGGTATTCCATGTGCAGTCTTCCGGCAAGAAAGAAGTCACCGGCGCCAACGTACTGGTGGCGATTTTCAGTGAGCAGGAAAGCCAGGCGGTGTACGTGCTGAAGAAGCAGAACATTGCCCGGATCGATGTGGTCAACTTTGTCTCCCACGGAATTTCCCGGGTACAGGGTGCAGAAGACCAGGACGGTTTGGATCATTCCGCCCACGAAGAAGCCGGAGAAGAAGGCAGCCAGTCCAGCCCGCTGGACAGCTACGCAACCAACCTGAATGAACAGGCACGGCAGGGCCGGATCGACCCGTTGATCGGCCGCGAGCACGAAGTGGAGCGGGTGGTGCAAATCCTGGTGCGCCGCCGCAAGAACAACCCCTTGCTGGTGGGCGAGGCCGGTGTCGGTAAAACCGCCATCGCCGAGGGCCTGGCCAAGCGCATTGTTGACGGCCAGGTGCCGGATATCATCTCCGATGCGGTGGTGTATTCCCTCGATATGGGCGCGTTGCTGGCCGGTACCAAGTACCGCGGTGATTTCGAAAAGCGCCTGAAGGGCCTGCTAAGCGACCTGAAAAAACAGGATCATGCCATCCTGTTTATCGACGAGATCCACACCATCATCGGTGCCGGTTCGGCATCCGGCGGTGTGATGGATGCCTCGAACCTGCTCAAGCCGATGCTCAGTTCCGGCGAACTTCGCTGCATCGGTTCGACAACGTTCCAGGAATTCCGGGGAATCTTCGAGAAAGACAGCGCCCTGGCCCGTCGCTTCCAGAAAATCGATGTGAACGAGCCGAGTGTTGAAGATACCTACCAGATTCTCAAAGGCCTGAAGCCGAATTTCGAGAAACACCACGACCTGACCTACACCGACCAGGCCCTGCGCGTGGCTGCAGAGCTGGCGGACCGGTACATCACCGACCGCCACCTGCCGGACAAGGCCATTGACGTGATCGACGAAGCCGGTGCCCGGCAGCGGCTGCAACCGGAAGACAAGCGCAAGAAAACCATCGAAGTTTCGGATATCGAAGACGTGGTGGCGAATATTGCGCGCATTCCGCCGAAGAACGTTTCCACCAGCGACAAAGACCTGCTGCGTAACCTGGAGCGGGACCTGAAAATGGTGGTGTTCGGGCAGGATCCGGCCATCGAATCCCTGGCTACGGCCATCAAGCTGGCCCGCGCCGGCCTGAAAGCACCGGAAAAGCCGGAAGGTGCCTTCCTGTTTGCCGGGCCGACCGGTGTTGGTAAGACGGAAGTGACCAAGCAGCTGGCCAAGGTTCTGGGCATCGAACTGGTTCGCTTCGATATGTCCGAATACATGGAGCGCCATACCGTATCGCGGTTGATCGGTGCGCCTCCGGGCTATGTCGGTTACGACCAGGGCGGCCTGCTGACCGAGGCGGTCAACAAGCATCCGCACTGTGTGTTGCTGCTGGATGAAATCGAGAAGGCGCACCCCGAGGTGTTCAACCTGCTGCTGCAGGTGATGGACCACGGTACCCTGACCGATAACAACGGCCGCAAGGCGGATTTCCGCCACGTGATCCTGGTGATGACCACCAACGCCGGCGCCGAGAGCATGGCTCGCCGTTCCATCGGCTTCAGCGAGCAGGACCATAGTACTGACGGCATGGAAGTGATCAGCAAGACCTTCACGCCGGAGTTCCGTAACCGCCTGGATGGCATTATCCAGTTTGCTGACCTGCAGAAGGCCACCATTACCCATGTGGTGGACAAGTTCCTCACCGAGTTGCAGGCGCAACTGGACGAGAAACACGTGGTGTTGCATGTGGATGAAGCTGCCAAGGTGTGGCTGGCCGAGAAGGGTTACGATGTGACCATGGGCGCACGCCCGATGGCGCGTCTGATCCAGGACAAGATCAAGCGGCCACTGGCCGAGCAGATCCTGTTCGGAAGCCTGGCAGAGAAGGGTGGGGATGTGTTCATCCACCTGAAAGGCGACGAGCTGGTGTTCGAGTACGAGAACGAGCCGGCAGAAGCCCTCTGAAGCAACAAAAAAGCCCCGCACTTGCGGGGCTTTTCAGATGTCACTCGAGCAGATTAACGGGCGCGGTATACGATGCGGCCCTTGCTCAGGTCATAGGGAGTCAGCTCAACCTTGACCTTGTCTCCGGTCAGGATGCGGATGTAGTTCTTGCGCATTTTTCCTGAGATGTGGGCAGTCACAACGTGGCCGTTGGACAGCTCAACGCGGAACATGGTGTTGGGAAGGGTGTCGATAATAACGCCTTCCATTTCAATGACATCTGATTTCGCCATTCAGTAGAAACCTCGTTCGGAATGCTTTTCGGTGATTTTAAATTGCGCAATTCTGCCTGAATTCTTGCCGTTTGGCAAAAGTCAGTCTGATTGCAGTTCTCGCCAGTGCCCGTCGCGCAGCGCTTCGATGGGTTTGAAACGGGTTTTGTAGTTCATTTTACGGCATTCCCGGATCCAGTAACCCAGGTACAGATGGGGCAGGCCGCGGCGCCGGGCTTCTTCAATCTGCCAGAGTACGGCAAAGGTGCCCAGGCTCCGGTCTTCCAGTTCCGGAGCAAAAATGGTGTAGATGGCGGACAAGCCGTCATCCAGCAGGTCGACCGCTGCCAGGCCGGCCAGTTCGTCTCCCAGGGAAATTTCCAGGAACCAGGAGTCGGTGGCGCCGTCTACCAGGAACGATGTGAACTGCTCCCTGGAGGGCGGGTACATATCGCCATCCCGGTGGCGCTCTTCAATGTAGTGGGCGTACAGCCGGTAATAACGCTCGCTGAAAGCGGCGGGCACCAGGCGGCACGACAAGTCTTCATTCTTGCGCAAGACACGGCGCTGGTTACGGTCCGGCTGGAACTGATCTACCTTCAGGCGTACCGGCACGCAGGCATTGCAATGTTCACAATGGGGGCGGTAATAGTGGGAGCCACTGCGCCGGAACCCCAGTGCAGTCAGTTGGCTGTAGAGTTTCTTGTCGACGTTGGCCCTCGGGTCCACAAACATGGTGGTGGCTTCGCGATCCGGCAGGTAGCTGCAGTCATGGGGCGGCGTTGCGAAGAAGACCAGCGTTCTGAGATTGCTCATTCATTCCTCCGGCCCGGGCCAGCGCCAGTTGAAGGCCCAGTCTTCCTTTTCCGGTTTTTGATCCACGTACTTCCCGAGTATAGATAAAAACTCGTCCCTGGGAATAGTTCGCGCACCCATGCTGAGCAGATGGTCGCTCTCGACCTGGCAATCCATCAGTCTGTAACCCCATTGTGCCAGCTGACGGGCCAGGTGCACCATCAAAACCTTGGAAGCATTGGTTTCCAGGGAAAACATGGATTCACCGAAGAAGCAACGCCCCAGGGCAAGGCCGTACATGCCCCCGGCCAGCTCACCCTTGCGGTTCCAGACTTCGATGGAGTGTGCGGTGCCGTGCCGGTGCAGGTCGGTATAGGCCTGGATCATGTCGTCGGTAATCCAGGTGCCTTCGGCGCGGGTGGTGGCACACAACCGGATGATGCGGCTGAAGCATCGGTCTGCGGTAACCTCGAACCGGTGCTGGTTCAGGGTGCGGCGCAGGCTGCGGGATACGTGGACTTCGTCCGGAAACAGGACGCAACGGGGATTTGGGGACCACCAGAGAATGGGCTGGTCGTCGCTGAACCAGGGGAAGATGCCGTTCCGGTAAGCCAGCAGGAGCCGGCCCCGGGACAGGTCGCCACCCACGGCGAGAAGACCGTCCGGATCGTCCAGTGCTTCGTCGGCCGGAGGGAACCAGAGTTCCTCCGGCTCCAGCCAGGGTAGAGAGGTCATTCCGTGTGGGCCGTTTTAGTCCTGCTGGTCCAGGAATTTCTCGGCATCCAGGGCGGCCATGCAGCCGAAACCGGCGGAGGTAACAGCCTGGCGGTATACGTGGTCGGCTACGTCGCCGGCGGCGAATACGCCCGGAATGCTGGTCTGGGTGGCCATGCCGTTCAGGCCGGACTGGATACGCAGATAGCCGTTGTCCATGTCGAGCTGGCCTTCGAACAGGCTGGTGTTCGGCTTGTGGCCGATGGCGATGAATACGCCGGCCAGGTCGATGTCCCGGGTGCTGCCGTCTTCGGTGCTCTTGATGCGCATGCCGGTTACACCGGTGCCGTCGCCCAGTACTTCATCCAGGGTGTGGTTCCATACGATCTTCACGTTGCCGTTCTCGGCCTTTTCGAACAGCTTGTCCTGCAGGATTTTCTCGGAGCGCAGCTTGTCACGGCGGTGCACCAGGGTCACTTCATCGGCAATGTTGGACAGGTACAGGGCTTCTTCAACGGCGGTGTTGCCACCACCGATCACAGCGACTTTCTGCTTGCGGTAGAAAAAACCGTCGCAGGTAGCGCAGGCTGATACGCCCTGGCCCTTGAACTTCTCTTCGGATTCCAGGCCCAGGTACATGGCCGAGGCGCCAGTAGCGATGATCAGGGCATCGCAGGTGTACTCACCGCTGTCGCCCTTGAGGCGGAACGGGCGATTCTGCAGGTCCGCTTCGTTGATGGTGTCGTACACGATGCTGGTTTCGAAACGCTCGGCATGCTTCTGCATGCGCTGCATCAGTTCCGGGCCCTGAACGCCGTCGTTGTCGCCCGGCCAGTTGTCCACGTCTGTGGTGGTGGTGAGCTGTCCACCCACTTCAATGCCGGTAATCAGGGTCGGGTTCAGGTTGGCGCGGGCGGCATAGACTGCTGCGGTGTAACCTGCGGGGCCGGAACCAAGAATGATCAGTCGGGAGTGCTGTGTTTCGCTCATGGGAATCTCGCTGGTATGTGATATGTAATCTGGATGTATGAGGCCGGAGCCGGATTATTCAAGTACCGAGACCGTGGTCAGCAGCTGTCGCACCCGCTCTTTGCTCTTGCCGGATTCGCCTTGCTCAAGCCGGTGCTCGGCCACGGAGGGGAACACCGCCTGGACGTCGTCTGGCAGCACGTGGTCGCGCCCTGCCATCAGGGCCCAGGCCTTGGCGGCCCTCAACAGCCCGAGGCCGGCTCGCGGCGACAGGCCGTAGACCAGGCCCGGCATGCGCCGGCTTTGTTCAAGCAGTCGCTGCAGATAGTCCAGCAGGGCAGGGCTGGCGCTCACTTTTTCAACAGCGGCCTGAGCCGCTTCCAGTTCAGGTTGGGGCAGTATGGCCTGCAGCCGCCCAGTGATGGCCCGGCGGCCTTCGCCTTCCAGTAGCTCCCGCTCGGCTTTCGGGTCCGGATAGCCCAGCTGCAGGCGCATCAGAAAACGGTCGAGCTGGGATTCCGGCAGCGGAAAGGTGCCGCCCTGTTCAATGGGGTTCTGGGTGGCAATCACAAAGAACGGAGAGGGCAGTGGCCGGGTTTCGCCCTCAATGGATACCTGGCGTTCTTCCATGGCTTCCAGCAGCGCACTCTGGGTGCGGGGCGAGGCCCGGTTGATTTCGTCTGCCAGTACCACCTGGGCAAAGATCGGGCCCGGGTGAAACACCAGGCTGCCGGCCTCCCGGTCGTACATGGAGTAACCCAGAACATCCGCGGGTAGCAGGTCGTTGGTGAACTGGATGCGCTGATAGCTCAGCCCCATGATCTTCGCCAGGGCATGGGACAGTGTGGTCTTGCCCATGCCCGGAATGTCTTCGATCAGCAGGTGGCCGCGGGCCAGCAGGCCACACAGGGCCAGGCGGATCTGGTTGTCTTTGCCCAGCAGAATCTTGTTGAGCTCGGCAACCACGCTGTCCATTTTCTGTTTCATGCAGGCCTCAGTCCCGTACCCGTTTGAGAATGTCGTCGTAGGCATCAATGCGCCGATCCCGAAGATACGGCCAGATACGCCTGACGGATTCAGTCCGGTCGCGGTCCAGCGTGGCGGTCAGAATACATTCGCTTTCATCGTCGGCCCGGGCCAGGAATTCGCCCTGGGGCCCGCAGATAAAGCTGTTGCCCCAGAAGCGGATGCCGTCGCCCTGGCCGGACGGGTCGGGTTCAGTGCCCACACGGTTGGGGGCAATCACCGGCAGGTTGTTAGCCACCGCGTGGCCCCGCTGAACAGTCACCCAGGCTTCCAGCTGGCGGGCCTGTTCGTCGGCTTCGTCGGTAATGTCCCAGCCGATGGCCGTGGGATAGATCAGGATTTCCGCGCCGGCCAGCGCCATCAGGCGGGCGGCTTCCGGGTACCACTGGTCCCAGCACACCAATACCCCGAGCTTTCCGACGGAGGTATTGATCGGGGTAAAGCCGCTGTCGCCATTGTTGAAGCGGGCGTCGCCCGGGGTGAAATAGAACTTTTCGTAGAAGCCCGGGTCGTCCGGGATGTGCATTTTCCGGTAGATCCCGGCCAGGCTGCCGTCGGTATCAAACACTACCGAGGTGTTGTGATACACCCCGTTCATCCGGCGTTCGAAGATAGAGCCTACCAGCACAATGCCCAGCTCCCTGGCCAGCTCCGACAGGCGGTTGCTGGTGGGGCCCGGAATGGGTTCGGCGAGTTCGAAAACGGCGGTGTCTTCGGTCTGGCAAAAATACAGGGTGGCGTGCAGTTCCTGAAGTACCACCAGTTGCGCACCCCCGGTGGCGGCTTCCCGCACCAGTTTTTCGGAGGTTGCCAGGCTGGCGGCTTTGTCGTTACTGCACTTTTGCTGGATAGCAGCGATTTTCAGCTGGCTCATAGGGAAACGACTCCGGCAGGAATCTGCATGGTGACACAGTGCAGGCTGCCATGCTGGTGGATCAGTGGACGGCAGTTAACGGGAATGATTTCCCGCTCCGGGAAGATCTCACCCATGATGCGAATGGCTTCCGGATCTTGCGGCACATCGTAGACCGGCAAAAGAACTGCATCGTTGATAATCAGGAAGTTGGCATAGGTGGCCGGCAGGCGCTCGCCCTCTTCGTCATAGATGGCATCGGGCCAGGGCAGAGCGGTCAGTTTGTAGGGGCTGCCATCCTGCTGGCGGAACTCCTGCAGTTCCTCTTCCATGGCGGCCAGGGCGCTGTAGTGTTCGTCTGCCACATCCGGACAGGTGACATAACAGATGTGGTCCGGGGCGCAGAAGCGGGCGAGGGTGTCGATGTGGCTGTCGGTGTCGTCGCCGGCCAGGTAGCCGTGGTTCAGCCACAATATGCGGTCTGCGCCCAGTAACTCGGAGAGCCGATGTTCGATGTCTGAGCGATCAAGGTCCGGGTTGCGGGTGGGGGTCAGCAGGCATTCGCTGGTGGCCAGGATGGTGCCCTGGCCGTCAGACTCAATGGAGCCGCCTTCCAGGACAAAATCCACCGCTTGCATCGGTGTCTTGCCGAATACGCCTGCATTGGCCAGGTGTCGGTTGAGGGCGTTGTCTTTCTCCCAGGGGAATTTGCCGCCCCAAGCGTTGAAGCTGAAATCCAGAAGCGTGGCGCTGTCAGCATCGGTAACGGTAATGGGGCCGTGGTCCCGTGCCCAGGTGTCATTGGCCGGGGCCGGTACGGCCACAACGCGGCCGGGGAGATGGTTGTCTTCAGCGTACTGGTTCAGTTCCTGCCCCAGCTTTTGCAGCCCGGCCACAAACTCGCAACTGATTACCAAATGTTCAAAGCGCAGTACCGCTTTGGCGATGTCGAGGAAGACCTGTTCTGCATCTGCCATCATCCGGGCCCAGTCGGTTCCGGGGTGAGGCCAGGTCAACATTACTGCGCTCTGGGGAGCCCATTCCGCAGGCAACACTCGTCTGGAAGTCACTGTTATCTGCCACCTTGGTTCGCAAAAAGCAGTCATTCTATCTGACCGCTAAGGCAACGTCAGGACATGGGCAATGAAAAACCGGTGTATTGCCCCCGGCCGGTTATTTGCGGCGCTTCATGACCGCATGGATAACCCGGTCGTGTTCCAGGTACACCACGAAGTCCTGGTAGTGCCACTGGGTAATCGGTGGCTGGCCAACCGGGCCCCGAATCTCCATAGGGGCACCCCAGCGGCTTTGCACGGAACCCCCGGTCATGCCGTTGGCCGGCATTTTGACAAGGCTGCGGTCGGCCTGGCTGCCAACCGGGACGGTCAGTTGTTCTGCGTGGGCCTGGGGCAGGGCTGCAACCGCCACTGCTGCGGCCATGGTAAAGGCAGCGACCAGGTTCCGTTTGTTGTTCATAGATGGCTCTCCACTGATGCCGGAATGCTGTGGTGTGTCCACGGAATGTGTATAAAACGTAATATCCCGAAAATATTAGCAAAAGTCAGTATATTTTCGAGAGTTTATCCGGTTTGCCCCCGTGTTTTCAGTCATTGGATCACATCGGGGGCAAATTTGCGGGCAGGCTGCCGGCCATGGTGCGGCGGGTGGTGCGGTTGCAACGCATTTTGATCCAAGGCGATAATGCGCGCCGGCATCTACCCCTCTGAAAGTGGCGACAGGCACCTCCTAATGTTCAGACCCTTATCGTTTTATATAGGCCTGCGATACACGGCCGCCAAACGGCGCAATCACTTTATTTCCTTTATTTCCCTGACCTCCATGATCGGCCTTATGCTGGGTGTGGCGGTGCTGATTATTGTGTTGTCGGTGATGAACGGCTTCGACCGGGAGCTCAAGCAGAGAATTCTCGGCATGGTGCCCCACGCGACCATTCAGGGCGCCAATGGCCCGCTGGAAGACTGGCAGCAGGTTGACCAGTTGGTGCAGGAACACCCCAGGGTGCTGGCGGCTGCGCCGTTTATCCAGGGGCAGGGCATGGTGACCGGTGGCGGCAATGTGCGCGGGGTGATGCTCAGCGGTGTTCTGCCGGAAGAAGAAGCCTCGGTTTCGATCATCGAGAACCACTTTATTGAAGGTGGGCTGGACGATCTCAAATCCGGTGAATTCGGCATCATTATCGGCCGGTTGATGGCCAACAGCCTGCGGTTGGCGATTGGCGACAAGCTGACGGTGGTGTTGCCGGAAGCGTCGGTGACTCCGGCCGGTGTGCTGCCCAGGCTCAAACGCTTCACCGTGAAGGGTATTTTCAGTGTCGGCGCAGAACTTGATGGCAACTACGCCCTGATTCACATGGACGATGCCGCGCGGCTGATGCGTACCGGTGGCAAGGCGGAAGGTGTGCGCTTGCTGGTGGATGATCTGTTTGCCGCGCCCCGTGTGGTTAACCAGGTGGCCCAGGAGCTGGGTGGCCGCTATTACGTATCCGACTGGACCCGCACCCACGGCAACCTGTTCCAGGCTATCCGCATGGAAAAAACCATGATCGGCTTGTTGCTGATGTTCATTGTGGCGGTGGCTGCCTTCAATATTGTGTCCACCTTGGTGATGGTGGTCACCGACAAAACTGCGGATATCGCCATTCTCCGAACCATGGGGGCGACTCCGGGCCGGATCATGCGCATTTTCATTATCCAGGGGGCGGTAATCGGCGTGTTCGGTACGCTGGTCGGTACCACCCTGGGCGTGCTGGGCGCACTCAACATCAGCGGCATTATTGCCTGGCTGGAAAGCGCCATGGGGCACCAGTTCCTGAGCGCGGATGTGTACTTCATCAGCTATCTGCCATCGCAGCTGCAGTGGCAGGATGTGTTTATTATCAGCGGTGCCGGCCTTGCCATGAGCCTGCTGGCAACGATTTACCCGGCCTGGCGTGCATCGCGGGTCGAACCGGCGGAGGCTTTGCGCTATGAGTAATGTCACAGCGAACGAGGCAGGCAAGCCTCTAGTGATCGACTGCCGGCAGGTGACCCGAACCTACAGTGAGGGCCCGGAGAAGCTCACGATTTTCTCTGACATCTCGCTGGAGGTGACGCCCGGAGAAACCGTTGCCATTGTCGGTAGCAGCGGTGCAGGCAAGACTACCCTGCTGAACCTGCTGGGCGGGCTGGACAAGCCCTCGTCCGGCCAGATCGAGATTTGTGGCCAGAACATTCACAAACTCTCGGAAGCCGGTCGGGCCCGCTTCCGTAATCGCCATCTGGGGTTTGTGTATCAGTTTCATCACCTGTTACCAGAATTCTCCGCACTGGAGAATGTGATGCTGCCCTGTGTGTTGGGTGGCTTGTCGCCGGCCCAGGCCCTTCCGAAAGCTGAAGCGCTTCTGGGGCGTGTGGGCCTGACGGAGCGGCTTCGTCATAAGCCGGGTGAACTGTCAGGCGGAGAGCGCCAGCGCGTGGCCATTGCCCGTGCCCTGGTGAACGAGCCGGATTGCGTGTTGATGGACGAGCCTACCGGTAACCTGGACCAGCACACCGGTGAGGGGATTCGGGCTTTGATCGAGGAGCTGCGTGATCAGTCCGGCATCGCGTTCATCATGGTGACACACGATATGACCATGGCCCGGAGTCTGGGGCGGGTGTTGCGCCTGGAACAGGGCCGGCTGGTTCAGGAAGTCTGATTACCAGGGGCGCGGCCAGCGCGCCTGGCTATGCGTCTGTGGCGCCAGTCGGTGCGGATTTTTCGCCGCCACAGATACTGGATGCCCAGATAGGCGAGGCAGGCACAGAGGGTGGCGATGATCAGTGACCCCAGGTACAGCGGAATGCCGATGTCCACCAGGCGGTGGCTGATCCAGTGCCAGGTAAGTTCGAATTCAAAGTCGAGCACCGGGCGATCCAGCAGCCAGGCCCCGAGTTTGTAGTTGAAATAGAACATGGGCGGCATGGTCAGCGGGTTGCTGATCCACACCAGTGCCACCGACAAGGGCAGGTTGGCGTTGATCCAGATGGCACAGAAGGCCGCGGCCAGCATCTGAAAGGGCATAGGAATAAAACAGAACCAGACGCCGACCAGGAACGCCCGTGCTACGCAATGCCGGTTGATGTGCCACAGGTTGGGTTCATGGAGGATATCGCCCAGAAAGTGCAGCGAACGCATGGCGCGCACTCTCTCGGGGCTGGGCAAATACCGTTTCATGAACTTCTTCGGCATTGGAAGTTCGGCCTGTTGCGTTGCAGTGAAACACCACTGACAAACGGAAATTGTCAGCTTTTACCAGAGGAGGACAGGGAGTGTCCGGGCAAGTTCATAATGGCTGTGAGCGCATAAAACCGGCGCTGGCCGCATCCTGCATGGTCGCCTTCTCTAGCGGCGTTATCTTACTGTATTGGCTGACAGTCTTACCACCTTATACATGGTTGTTTGTGCTTACCTTCATGGTTGGTGCCGCCGCGTTTTGGGGGCGGGGCAGCCGGTTCTCCAGTCTCTGTTTATTGGTTTGTTTCGGGTTGCTGGGCCTGCTCTGGGCCACCTGGCATGCCGATGGGCGCCTGGCAGAGCGGTTGCCCCAGGGGCTTGAGGGCGAGCAGGTGACAGTCTCCGGTCATCTGTGCAGCCTTCCTCAACCGGGCAGCTTTGGCAGTCTCCGTTTCAATTTCTGTGTCCAGCGCTGGCACGAACCTGCGACGGTGCCCGAAGGCACCCGCTTGCCGGAAACCCTGCGGCTGGCCTGGTACGGGCGTGACGGTAAAGACCTGCCTGAGCACCGGCTGCGCCTGGAAGTGGTCCTCAAACGCCCACACGGCAACCTGAACCAGGCCGGCTTTCGCTACGAGGACTGGCTGTTTCGAAACGGCTTCCGGGCCACTGGCAGCGTCAGGAGCGTTGCCCCGGAGCCCGGGCTTGCCTGTGGCTGGCACTGCCAATACCGGGCCTGGCACCAGTCGGTGGCGGCTGTGGTGGAAGACTGGTTTGGTGAGGCACAACAGTTTCCCCTGATTGCATCGCTGCTGATCGGTAACCGCGGGCATTTGGAAAACGCCCATTGGGATGCCCTGAAAGCCACCGGCACCATTCACCTGGTGGCTATTTCCGGCCTGCATCTGGGTTTGGTGGCGGTAGCCGTGGGGTTGCTCGGGCACCGGCTGTTGTTGCTGGTGCCATCGGGGTGGGTGTCCGTTCATCAAGGCCGGGTGGCGGTGTTTGCGTTGGTGATGCTGTGCAGCCTGGCCTATGCCCTGCTGGCGGGGTTTACGGTACCTACCCGCCGGGCCTTGATCATGGTGGTTGTGGGTGGCTGGTATCTGTTGATGGCCCGGGAAGCCAGTGCCTGGCAACCCTTTATGGCGGCGCTGTTCCTGGTGTTGCTGCTGGATCCATTTGCGCCGCTGGATCAGGGCTTCTGGCTTTCCTTTGGTGCGGTGGCGGTGTTGTTGCTGGTGTTTGCCGGCAGGGTATCGGCTCCGGGCTGGCTGAAAGGCCTGGTGCTCGCACAATTTGCGGTGTTCGCCGGTTTGTGGCCGGTTCTGTTGCACTTCGGCCTGGGCCAGCCGTTGGCTGGATTGCTGGCCAACCTGTTGGCCATTCCCTGGGTGTCCCTGGTGGTGATGCCGGTGTTGTTTGTGGGTGCGTTGCTGTCGGCGCTGTCCGGCGGCGGGTTGTCGGGCTTCGCGATGGTGCTGATGGACGGGGCACTGGCATTGCTTTGGGGCTGGCTTGAGTGGGTCCAGGTTCTGGACTGGCCTGTGCCCGGAGGAGGCAAGGTTGCGCAATCCGGCTTGCTGGTACTGGTGGTGGTTGTCATGATCCGGCTGCCGGTGCCCGGGTTCCGGCCCGCGGCATTCGCTGCCATCGCCTTATGGAGTCTTGCGGCGCTGTACCATCGCGAGCCGGAGAACTCGTCAGTGGCGGTTCCGGAAATTCGCATCCTGGATGTGGGGCAGGGGCTGTCAGTTCTGATCCGGGTGGATGACAAGGTTCTGCTCTATGACACCGGCCCGGAGGTGAAAGGCGTGTTTTCTGCGGCCGATTCGGTGTTGATACCGGAGCTGAGCGCCCGGGGTATCCGGCGGATAGACCACCTTGTGCTGAGCCATGCCGATAACGACCATGCCGGCGGCTTGCCTGTGTTGCTCGATACCTTCGATGTGGTGAGGATATCCAGCGGTGAAGCCGGGGAGTTATCCGGGAGTTTGGACGGCCTGCGCCTTGTGCATGACTGCCCGGCAGTCGCTGAGCACTGGGGAGACCTGGAGCTGGCATTCTGGCAAGCGCCGGATGCAAGGGCGGGTAATGATGCATCCTGCGTGCTCCGGGTAAGCCATGGGTTGTCCGATACCGAGATCTGGCTGACCGGTGATATCAGCGACGGGGTAGAAGCCCGGATGCTGGCGGACCCGGAGCTGGACTGGTTCCACCGGCAGCCGGCCCACCGCCTGGTGCTGGCACCCCACCATGGCAGCAAAACCTCGTCGTCAGAAAGCTGGGTGGAAACTCTGCGGCCCGACCAGGTCATCTACACCGCCGGATATCGCCATCGTTTCGGACACCCCCATCCGGAGGTGACGGCCCGCTATCGCCAGGCTGGAGCCCGGGCGTTGAATACAGCCTGTTCCGGTCAGATTGCCATTACCTTGCCGGCGACAGGCCCGGAAATCGAAGAAATCCGCCATTCCGCACCCTTCTGGGTAGCCGCTCCGGGCCTGGCCCGTGACCAATGTAATATACCGTGACATTCCGGGTGTGGCCTGCACCGGCAGCTATGCTAAAGTAGCGCGGCTTGTAATTAATCAGGGAGATCAAGCGTGTTCGAGCTGTTGAAAGCCGGTGGCATCCTGATGGTGCCTATTGTTGCCTGTTCCATTCTGGCCCTTGCCATCGTTCTGGAGCGATTCTGGTCTTTGCGTGCTTCCCGCGTAGCGCCGCCGCAATCGATCAATGAGCTCTGGCGCTGGATCAAGAAAAAAGAGCTTAACGGTCGCAAGCTCAAAGCCTTGCAGGGCTCCTCTCCGCTGGGCCGGGTTCTGGCCGGTGGTCTGATCAATGCCAAGCATGGCCGTGAGGTCATGAAAGAAAGCATCGAACACGAAGCTAGCCAGGTTATCCACGAGCTGGAACGGTTCCTGAACCCGCTGGGAACCATTGCTACCATTACCCCGCTGCTGGGTCTGTTGGGGACGGTTATCGGTATGATCAAGGTATTCGCCGAGATCCAGCTGGCCGGTGTCGGTAACGCAGGCAACCTCGCAGGCGGTATTTCCGAAGCCCTGATCACCACGGCTGCAGGCCTGAGCGTTGCTATTCCGGCACTGATCTGCCATCGCTATTTTATCCGCCGCGTTGACGAGCTGGTGGTTAACATGGAACAGGAAGCCATAAAGCTGGTGGAAGTGGTTCATGGTGACCGTGAAATCGACGTGGAAGGAGCCTGAACACAGTGAAGTTCAAGCGCCAACGAAGCCAGGAAGTCGGGGTAGACCTGACGCCACTGATCGACGTGGTGTTTCTGCTGCTGATTTTCTTTATGGTATCCACCACCTTTACCCGGGAAAGCCACCTGGAAGTGGAATTGCCGCAAGCCAGTGGTGATCCGGCAACGCCGTCTGAAGTGCGCCAGATTGACGTGGTGATCAATGTCGAAGGCCAGTACATCCTGAATGACAGGACATTGGTGAACAACCGGCGCGAGACCCTGGAGCGGGGTGTCAGGGAACTGGCTGAGGGAGATAGCAACCTGCCGTTTATCATCACGGCAGATGCCCGTACTCCCCACGAATTTGTTGTGCGCGCCATGGATGTGGCCGGTCGCCTGGGGTTTGCGAAACTGAGCATAACCACAGAGCGGGAGGCTGACAGCCAGTGATCGATTTAAGGCCGGAACCGCTCAAAGCTCCGCCGGTTGGAAGCTGGACAACCTACAAGCGCCTGCTCACCTACGTAAAACCTTTCTGGCTGGCGTTTTCGCTGGCGGTGCTGGGCAACATTATCTACGCGGCGGCGTCTACCGGTATGGCGGCAGCCATGGAGTATGTGATCACCGCCATCGAAAACCCCACCGACCAGAACCGGATGCTCCTGACCGGCCTGATCGTTGGTGTGTTTGCCCTGCGCGGCCTGGGTACCTTCTTCAGTCAGTATTTCATCAGCTATGTGGGCCGTAATGTCATCAACGCCCTGCGTAACGATGTTTTTGACCGGCTGATGACCCTGCCATCCCGTTACTTCGACGACAACGCCGCCGGCCGGCTGGTGTCCAAGCTGACGTTCAACGTGGAGCAGGTGGCGGAAGCGGCCACCAATGCCATCACCATTACCCTGCGCGAAGGCCTGACCATTGTCGGCTTGCTGGGCTTCATGCTGTACACCAACTGGAAACTGACCCTGGTGTTCCTCACCGTGGGGCCGGTGATTGGTTTCGTGGTCAGCTATGCCAGTAAACGCTTCCGCCGGATCAGCAAGCGCATTCAGGGCTCCATGGGTGATATTACCCACGTGGCCTCGGAGTCCATCACCGGTTACCGGGTGGTGCGTACCTTTGGAGGCGAAGACTACGAGCGGGAGCGTTTCCGCGATGTCAGCGAGCGCAACCTGAAGCAGAGCCTGAAAATGGCTTCCACCCAGGCCATCAGTGTGCCGGTGATCCAGGTGCTGGTGGCAATTGCCATTGCGGCCCTGGTCTGGACCATGCTGGCCCCGGAAATTCGCGGTGAAATGACCACCGGACAACTGGTTGCTTTTATCACTGCAGCAACCACCATGGCGAAGCCGATCCGCCAGGTAACTTCGGTGCACGCCAAGATCCAGAAGGGTGTGGCCGCCGCCTACGACGTGTTCGAAACCATGGACGAACAGCCGGAAGAAGACCGTGGCGGATTCGCGCCGGAGCGGGTGGAAGGCCGTATCGAGTTTGACCAGGTATCTTTCCGCTACCGCGACCAGCTGGATAACGTACTGGAAGGCATTTCCCTGAGCATTCCGGCGGGCCAGAGCGTTGCCCTGGTCGGGCGCTCCGGCAGTGGCAAGTCCACACTGGTGAGTTTGTTGCCCCGGTTCTACGAGTTCACTGGCGGTGATATCCGCATCGACGACCATTCCCTGAAAGAATTCTCCCTGCAGGCGCTGCGTTCGCAGATTGCCCTGGTAAACCAGAACGTGGTGCTGTTCAACGACACCATCGCCGCCAACATTGCCTATGGCGCGTTGCGGGATTGCAGCCGTGAGGAGATTCGGGAAGCAGCGGCCAAGGCCCATGCCCTGGAGTTTATCGACCGCATGCCGGAAGGGCTGGATACCATGATCGGCGATAACGGTGTGATGTTGTCGGGTGGTCAGCGACAGCGGCTGGCCATTGCCCGGGCGCTGCTGAAGAACGCGCCGATCCTGATTCTGGATGAGGCCACTTCGGCGCTGGATACCGAGTCTGAGCGGCATATCCAGGAAGCGCTGGAAACGGTCATGGAAGGGCGGACAACGCTGGTGATTGCGCACCGTCTTTCCACTATCGAGAAAGCCGACCGGATCCTGGTGATGGACAAGGGCCACATTGTTGAATCCGGTAACCACGACGAACTGCTGGCGGCCGATGGCGCCTATGCCCAGCTGCACCAGATTCAGTTCAGCGAGCAGGCATGAGTACCAGCCTGGTCGATCGGCTTTGGTACGGGCGGGGCAGGCCACTGGCCCTGCTGACGCCACTGGCCTGGCTTTACCGGGCGGTGTCGGAATCCCGGCGCCGGAAGGCCTGGCAGGCCCGTAACGAATCCCTCCCGGTACCCGTGGTGGTGGTGGGTAACATCACCGCCGGTGGCACCGGCAAGTCGCCCCTGACCGCCCGGCTGGTGCAGCGCATGAAGCAGGAAGGCTGGAAACCGGTCATTCTGAGCCGGGGCTACGGCGGCAAAAGCAATCACTACCCCCTGTTAGTCAGTGAAGGCACTTCGCCGGGTGTGAGCGGTGATGAGCCCCTGATGCTGGCCCAGGCAACCGGTTGCCCGGTGGTGGTGGATCCGGAACGGTGCCGGGGCGCTGCCTGGGCACTGGAGAACGGTCTGGGCGACGTGCTGATCTGCGATGACGGACTGCAGCACTACCGGCTGCCAAGAGATATCGAGCTGGCGGTGTTTGATGCCCGGCGGGGCATCGGCAACGGTGCGATTATTCCGGTAGGCCCATTGCGGGAGCCGGTCGAGCGCCTGGGCAGTGTCGATTTTGTCATCCTTAACGGCGCCGGATTCCCCGAAGCAGGTGAGACCCTGGACAGCTTTGCCGGCGTTGACCATCCGGATATCCATGCCATGGAGCTGGTGCCCTCCGCCCTGGTGAACCTGAATTCCGGTGAGACCGTGCCCCCGGAAAAGCTGAAAGGCAAACCGGTACGGGCGGTGGCAGGTATCGGCAACCCCGGGCGATTCTTCGACACGCTTCGTGGCCTGGGTGCCCACGTTAATGAAGTGCCATTTCCTGACCATCACCATTTCCGCCCGGAAGACCTGGCCTCCGGCGCCCTGGAGTGGCTGGTGATGACCGCCAAGGATGCGGTGAAATGCCGTGGCTTTGCGCCAGACAACGCCTGGGTGTTGACGGTAGAGGCCCGGGTATCGGAACCTTTTGAACAACGTTTTATCGAGCGGCTCAGGGAGTGTTCCGGGCAGCTGAAACCACATGATACCGAGAGATCTGACCATGGATAAGAAACTGCTGGGCCTGCTGGCCTGCCCGGTCTGCAAGGGTGAACTCAAGCTTAACGAAGCCCGCACCGAACTGATCTGTTACCAGGATGCCATGGCATTCCCGATCCGTGAGGGTATTCCGGTGATGCTGGCGGTTGAGGCACGGACACTGAGCACCGACGAACGTCTCGACAAGCACTGATCTGTACGGGGTAGTCCATGTCTTTCACCGTTGTTATCCCGGCCCGTTACGCTTCCAGTCGACTGCCCGGCAAGCCCCTGGCAATGATAGCCGGCAAGCCGATGATCCAGCATGTGTGCGAACGCGCGGCAGAAAGCCGTGCCAGCCGCGTGGTGGTTGCCACCGATGATGCCCGCATTGAAGAAGCCTGCAGGGGGTTCGGAGCCGAGGTGGTGATGACCTCACCGAACCACGCCAGTGGCACCGACCGGCTGGAAGAAGTGGCCCGCAAGCTTGAGCTCGATGCCGACCACCGGGTGGTGAATGTACAGGGCGACGAGCCGCTGATTCCACCGGCCCTGATCAACCAGGTGGCCGAGAACCTGGAGCTGTACCCGGAAGCCGAGATCGCTACGTTGTGCGAGCGGCTCCACGATGCCCGCCAGGTGTTTAATCCGAATGTGGTGAAAGTGGTGTTCGACGCCCGTGGTATGGCCCACTATTTCAGCCGTGCGCCCATTCCCTGGGCCCGGGATTTCTGGCCGGCCAATGCGCCAGCGGTGGATGTAGACCTGCCCGACGGTGTGGGTTATTTCCGCCATATCGGCATCTATGGTTACCGCGCCAGCGTGTTGCGGCAGTTCGTCACCTGGCCGCCTGCGCCTACCGAGCAGGTAGAGGCGCTGGAACAATTGAGGGCGCTGTACAACGGCGCCCGTATCCATGTGGACATTGCCGAGCGGCCACCGGCGGCTGGCGTGGACACCGAAGAAGACCTGGCCCGGATTCGGGCATTGCTTGAAGCGGGAGGGCGCTATGTCTGATGCAGCATCTGGAAAAGTCAGCGTTCTGTTTGTCTGCCTGGGTAACATTTGCCGCTCGCCGAGCGCGGAGGGCGTATTCCGGCAGCTGGCCGCAGAACAGGGCTTGCTGGAAAGCCTGCATATTGATTCCTGCGGCACCGGTAACTGGCACATCGGCAAGGCCCCGGATGCCCGCGCCACCGCCGCAGCGGAGCGTCGCGGCGTCGATATTGCGGAGCTTCGGGCGCGGCAGATCCAGGCCGAAGATCTTGACCGGTTTGACTATGTGCTGGTGATGGACCGTTCCAACCTGGCCGATGTACGGGATATCTGGAACCAGAACGGTGGCACAGAGCCCCGGCTGTTCCTGGAGTTCGGTCGATCCGGCCATGCCGAGGTGCCAGACCCCTACTACGGCGGTGAGGACGGCTTCGAGCAGGTGCTGGACCTGATCCATGAGGCCAGCGAAGGCCTGCTGGAATCCATCCGGGAGCGGCTGGCTTGAGCCGACTGCCCGAGATCCGTGAGCAGGTCAGCCTGCAAGGCCTGAACACCCTGGCAGTGCCGGCTAAGGCCCGTTATTTTGCGGATATTACCACCGCCGACGAGCTTGAAGCGGCCCTTGACTGGGCCCGCGAGAATGGCCAGCAAACGCTGGTACTCGGTGGTGGCAGTAACCTGGTCTTCGCCGGGGACTTCAACGGTCTGGTGCTGCACATGGCGCTCCGGGGTCGTACCTGGGAGCAGGTGCGGGAAGACGACGCGGTACTGGTGCTGGCGGCCGGGGAAAACTGGCACGATGCGGTGCTGTATGCGGCCCGCTCTGGTTACCGGGGTATCGAAAACCTGGCACTGATCCCCGGCACCGCTGGAGCCGCGCCTGTCCAGAACATCGGTGCCTACGGGGTGGAGCTGTGCGACACCCTGAAAACGGTCACGGCCCTGGATCGCACGACCATGGAAGTGGTCGAGTTACCGGCGGCCGACTGCGAGTTCGCCTACCGGGACAGCCTGTTCAAGCATCAGCCCGGTCGTTACATCATTCTTGAAATCCGCCTAGCCCTGTCCCGAACCGAGCCGATGAAACTCGGTTACCGTGACTTGCAGGAGTACCTGGGATGCGAGGAAACTGATCAACTGACGCCCCTGGCTGTGGCGGAAGCGGTGATGGCAGTTCGCCGCCGAAAACTGCCGGACCCGGCTGTGCTGCCCAATGCCGGAAGCTTCTTCAAGAATCCGGTGGTCAGCCAGGCGCAATTTGAAGATATCGTTAGCCGTTTCCCGGACGTGGTGTCCTACCCGGTCGCCGAAGGCGTCAAACTGGCGGCAGCCTGGCTGATCGACCAGGCCGGCTGGAAGGGTTACCGGAACGCAACGGTCGGCGTGCATAACCGCCAGGCACTGGTGCTGATCAATCATTCCGGGGGCAGCGGGCAGGACATCCTGGCACTGGCGCAGGAGGTGCGGGAATCGGTGCGGAACAAGTTCGGGGTGGGGCTGGAGCAGGAACCGGGTATCGTCGGTAACTGAGACTTTGTTGCAGTGTTACCTGTCTTCAGCGAGCGGCCAAGCCGGCCACCCGCCAAAGACCAGACGGGCGGGTCAGAGCCCGCCTTTGGGTGAGGCCTTCACCAGGAAGGGCAGGGCTTCTTCCAGGGCAATATCCTGTTTATCTTCATCGCGACGGCCCTTGTATTCCAGGGTACCGGCCGCCAGGCCCCGCTCGGAAACCACAAACCGGTGCGGAATGCCCATCAGTTCCATGTCCGCAAACTTCACGCCCGGGCGCTCGTTCCGGTCATCCAGCAACACATCGTAGCCAGCCTGGCGAAGTTGTTCGTAAAGCTTGTCACCGGCTTCGGCCACTACGGCGTTCTTGTGGGCGTTCAGGGTAACGATAGCCACTTCGAACGGAGCAATGGCGTCGGGCCAGATAATGCCCTTGTCATCGTGGTTCTGCTCAATGGACGCCGCCACGATGCGGGACACACCAATACCGTAGCAGCCCATCTCCATGATCACGGCCTTGCCGTTCTCGTCCAGTACAGTGGCATTCATGGCCTGGCTGTACTTGTTGCCCAGCTTGAAGATGTGGCCCACTTCGATACCGCGGCGGATCTCCAGTGTGCCCTTGCCGTCCGGGCTCTGGTCACCTTCCACTACGTTGCGCAGGTCTTCCACCCGGCCCAGGGCTACATCACGCTCCCAGTTCACGCCGGTCAGGTGATAGTCATCCTTGTTGGCACCACATACGAAGTCCGCCAGGTGGGCGGCACTGCGATCGACAATGACCGGCACCGGCAGGTTAACCGGGCCGATGGAGCCGGGATTACAACCAATGGCTTCCACGATTTCTTCATCGGTGGCCATGGTCAGCGGCTCGGCAATGCCGGCCAGGTTTTCAGCCTTGATCTCGTTCAGGGTGTGGTCGCCGCGCAGGATCAGCGCCACTAGGCCGGATTCGCCGTTCTCGTCGGCTTCGCCTTTTACCAGCAGGGTTTTCACGCTGCGCTCTGCCGGCAGGCCCAGGAACGTAGACACCGCTTCAATGGTTTTCTGGCCCGGGGTGTGTACTTCCTGCATGGCTTCGCCCGGTGCTGCGCGTTCGCCCGCCGGAGCCACGGCCTCGGCTTTCTCGATGTTCGCGGCGTAGTCACTTTCGGTGCTGAACACGATGGCATCTTCACCGGAGGAGGCCAGCACGTGGAACTCGTGGGAAGCGCTGCCGCCGATAGAACCGGAATCCGCCTGCACCGGGCGATAATCCAGGCCCAGCCGATCAAAGATGTTGCAGTAGGTCTGGTGCATCAGCTGATAGGTATCATCCAGGGACGCCGCGTTCACGTGGAACGAGTAGGCGTCTTTCATGATGAATTCCCGGGCGCGCATCACACCGAAACGCGGGCGGCGCTCGTCGCGGAACTTGGTCTGGATCTGGTAGAAGTTGGCCGGCAGTTCCTTGTAGCTCTTGAGCTCGTTACGGATCAGGTCGGTGATGACTTCTTCATGGGTCGGGCCGAAGCAGAAATCCCGGCCATGGCGGTCGTTCAGGCGCAGCAGTTCGCCGCCGTACTGCTCCCAGCGGCCGGATTCCTGCCACAGTTCTGCGGGCTGAACGGCGGGCATCAGCACTTCCTGGGCACCGCTCTTGTCCATTTCTTCACGAACAATCCGCTCTACCTTGCGCAGGGTACGTAGCCCCATGGGCAGCCAGGTGTAAAGGCCGGCGGCCAGTTTGCGGATCATGCCGGCGCGCAGCATCAGCTGGTGGCTGATGATCTCGGCATCGGCGGGGGTCTCTTTCTGGGTGGCAATCAGGTAGCGGCTTGCTCGCATGGTGTCTTCCGTTTTTTGAAATCCGGGGTTAAGACTAATTGGCAGGTCTGTTGGCCTGACTCTGCCTTTCTTTGTCGTAAAGTGGGCGTTATTGTACGGAGCCTGCTGCACAAGGTACAGATAATGACTGACGAATCTATCGACGTAACACCACGCCGAAAGCCCGTACAGGCCGGCCATCGTCCACGCCATTGCCGAAGGCCATGTGGAGAAAATGGAACGTGCACTCCGGGAGAAGCTGCCGCAACTTGGCCTGGATGCACGCCTGCAACAGGAATACCCTGACCTGCCGGATGACCGCCGCTGGAATGCCAGCCTGTTACTGCCGCGGGCGGCCGGGTCCATTCTGCGCCTGGCAGCGACACTGCCGGACCAGCAGGGCCGGCAACTGGTCGGTGAACTGAAAGTGATGACCCAGGCCTATGTGGCCGAGCTGATCCGTCAGGAAAGGTAGCCCAGGGGCAGGGCGGTGCTGTCGATTACCCGCCGCAGAACAAAGCTGGAATGCACGCCACTGACCCCCGGGATACGGGTAATCCGGTTCAGCAGGAACTGGTGATAGTGGTCCATGTCGGGCACCACAATCTTCAGCATGTAGTCGGCGCTCTGGCCGGTAATCAGGTAGCACTCCTGGACTTCCGGGTATTCGGCAACCTGTTCCTCGAAGGCGGCAAACCGCTCCGGTGTGTGCCGGTCCATGCCGATCAGGGTAATCGCCGTCAACGCCAGCCCCAGTTTCTTGTGATCCAGGATGGTCACGGTGCGGATGATGATTCCCGCTTCCTCCAGGGCCCTGACCCGGCGCAGGCAGGGCGACGGCGATAACCCCACCTTTTCGGCCAGCTGCTGATTGGTCAGCGAACCGTCTTTCTGCAATTGTTCGAGGATTTTCCTGTCTGTTTTGTCGATTTGTATCAGGGTCTTTTCTTTTGTGGGCATTTTATTCTTTATAACCTTTAAAGATGGCAATTATATGTCGTAAAGTTAGTGAAAGCGCCCCGAAATAGCAACCAAATAGCGCCGCAGCGGCGTTAGAATGGTGTCATTACACAGACCCGTGAAAGGAATTGTCAGATATGGCCTTTGATCATCGTAAATACGTTGCCTTCAAGCCGGTTGCCAAGAAAGACCGCCGCTGGCCCGACCAGGTTATCGAAAAAGCCCCCACCTGGTGTGCCGTTGACCTGCGGGATGGTAACCAGTCCCTGATCAAGCCCATGTCCGTTGCCCAGAAGCAGCGTTTGTTCGATTTGCTGGTCAAGCTTGGCTTCAAGGAAATCGAAATCGGTTTCCCGGCGGCCAGCCAGCCGGACTTCGATTTCTGCCGCAAGCTGATCGAGGAAAACCGCATTCCTGAGGATGTGAAAATCCAGGTGCTGACCCAGGCCCGCCCGGAACTGATCGAGCGCACCTATGAAGCGCTGGCAGGTGCGAAGCAGGCGATTGTGCACGTGTACAACTCCACCTCTACGGTGCAGCGGGAGCAGGTGTTCGGCCTGGATCGTGACGGTATCCGCGAGATTGCCGTAAATGGCGCCACCCTGGTGAAAGAAATCGCGGCTCGCCACCCGGATACCGACTGGACCTTCCAGTATTCGCCCGAGAGCTTTACCGGCACGGAGCTGGACTTTGCCGCGGAAGTGATCAATGCCGTCACCGACGTCTGGCGTCCGGACCAGGGCCAGCCGGTCATTATCAACCTGCCGGCCACGGTGGAGATGTCCACGCCCAACGTGTTTGCCGACCAGGTAGAGTGGATTTGCGAGAACATTCGCTACCGCGAGCACATCAGCATCAGCCTGCACACCCATAATGACCGGGGTTGTGCGGTTGCCGCCGCGGAGCTGGGTGTCATGGCCGGCGCTGACCGGGTGGAAGGTACCCTGATGGGCAATGGTGAGCGCACCGGTAACATGGACCTGGTGACCATGGCCATGAACCTGTACTCCCAGGGCATCGACCCGACCCTGGATTTGTCCGGCATGGCGGAAATCACCGAGGTGGTGGAAGCCTGTACCGAGATTTCCACTCATCCGCGCCATCCGTATGCAGGTGAGCTGGTATTTACCGCCTTCTCCGGCAGTCACCAGGATGCGATTCGCAAGTGTCTGGCACGGCGCAAGGAAGGCGACGTCTGGAACGTGGCCTACCTGCCGATCGACCCGTTCGACGTGGGTCGCCGGTACGAAGAAGTGGTGCGCATCAACAGCCAGTCCGGTAAGGGTGGCGTTGCCTACGTGCTGGAGCGGGACTATGACATTACCCTGCCGCGCTGGTTGCAGATCGAGTTCAGCAAGGTGGTGCAGCGTGAGGCCGAAACCAATGGTGGCGAGATCGATTCCCACACCATTCACCGGTTGTTCGAAGACCGCTATCTGAAGGTGTACGGTGACTGGTCATTGCGTTCGTATGACCTGCACCGGGACGAAGATGGCGTGCGCGCAGAAGTGGTTGTAGGTGGCGAGAAGGCACCGGTTACCCTTGAAGGGCGTGGTCTGGGTGCAGTAGAAGCGGTGTCGGACGGTCTGGCCAAGCGCTTTGGTGTAACCGTCGCCGTAGAGGCCTATGACGAGTTTGCGCTGGGTGAGGGCACCAACGCCAACGCACTGGCGTGTATCCGCCTGACGGCCAATGGCCAGCACTGCAGCGCTGCGGCCCTGGCGGAAGACACCACCTCGGCGACCCTGCAGGCCCTGTTCTCTGCTGTGGCCCAGGCCGTAGGTACGGAAATGCCGGCAGCCAAGGCGCCGGAACCGACTGAAACCGCCTGAAGACTCCGGCGATCAAGCCAGAACGCAAAACGGCCGGCAAATTTGCCGGCCGTTTTGTTTTCCGTCTGCCCGTGAGGGGCATCCGGCGGGAAACACGCGCCCTTACAGAGGGGTTACGTTTTCCGCCTGCGGGCCTTTCGGGCCCTGGGTAACGGTAAACTGTACCTGCTGGCCTTCAGCCAGGGTACGGAAACCGTTTGAGTTGATTGCACTGTAGTGAACGAAAACGTCACTGCCGCCTTCCTGGGCGATGAAGCCAAAGCCCTTGGATTCGTTGAACCACTTCACGTGGCCGGTTTTGGTATCGGACATCGATCTTTCCTGTCTTACTGAAATTTGCCCTCACGGGACCTTCATTTTTGCACTTAGGCAGTTATGAGCTGAAACATCCGGAGCGTACTGAGGAAGGGGCAACGAAAAGCCGGGGCAGGACGTTGGAACGCATTCGCCAAATACCGCTGCAGAGGTTCACAGCAATTTTCAGTATAGACCGAGTTTGTGGGGCGTCAATTATTTTCTGAAGATTGATTTTCTTGTTTTTGTTGATAAAAAACAATGAGTTGTAATTAAAATGACATCAAGGCCTGTTCCGTCGGGAGCAGGCCTTGATGGGTTTTCTTACGGTAGGGTGGGGCCGGATCAGCGTCCGAATTTTTCGCTGATTTCTTCCAGGATTGCCGGGTCGTCGATGGTGCTGGGTACGTTGTACTGTTCACCGTCGGCGATCTGCCGGATTACCCGCCGCAGGATTTTGCCTGACCGGGTTTTCGGCAGCCTTTCCACCACAATAGCGCGGCGGAAGCAGGCGATAGCACCGATCTTCTCCCGCACCATTTCCACCAGTTCCTCTTCGAGCTCGTCCTGGTCGATGGTGGCGCCGTCCTTGATCAGTACCAGGCCGACCGGGATCTGGCCTTTCATATCGTCGTGGGCACCTACCACGCAGCATTCGGCGATGGCCGGGTGAGAGGCAACCACTTCTTCCATTTCGCCGGTGGACAGGCGGTGGCCCGCCACGTTGATCACGTCGTCGGTACGGCCCATCACGAACACGTAGCCGTCATCGTCAATAAAACCGCCATCGCCGGAGCTGTAGAAGCCTTCGATGGGCCGCAGGTAGCTGTTCAGGAAGCGCTCGTCGTCGCCCCATACGGTCATCAGGCAGCCCGGTGGCAGCGGTAATTTAACGGCAATCTGGCCTTGCTCGCCGGCGGGTACCTGGCGGCCGCCCATATCCACCACCTGAACGTTGAAGCCGGGGGAGGGTACCGTGGCGGAGCCGGGTTTGGTGGCCATCATTTCAATGCCCACCGGGTTGCAGCAAATGGCCCAGCCGGTTTCGGTCTGCCACCAGTGGTCCAGCACCGGCAGGCCGGTGTGTTCCTTCAGCCATTCGTAGGTGGGCGGGTCCAGTCGCTCTCCGGCCAGGAAGATACGCTTGAGGGAAGACACATCGTACTTGGCCAGCTGGTCCGCCTCCGGGTCTTCCTTGCGCACGGCGCGGAAGGCAGTCGGAGCGGTGAACAGCATGTTCACCTTGTGTTCTTCAACCACGCGCCAGAAAGCGCCGGCATCCGGGGTGCGTACCGGCTTGCCTTCATAGAGGATGGTGGTGCAGCCGGTAAATAGCGGCGCGTAGATAATATAGCTGTGGCCAACCACCCAACCGACGTCCGAGGCCGCCCAGAACACATCTCCGGGCTTGGCGTCATAGACCAGTTCCATGCTGTATTTCAGGGCGACGGCGTGGCCGCCGTTATCCCTTACCACGCCCTTGGGCTTGCCGGTGGTGCCGGAGGTGTACAGCACGTACAGCGGATCATTGGCTTTAACCGGTACCGGGTCTGCGGGGCTGGCTGCGGCAGAAATGGTGTTCCAGTCAAAGTCCCGACCGTCCTGCATGTCTGCCTTTGCCTGCGGGCGTTGGTAGACCACGCAGAATTCCGGCTTGTGGCTGGATTGCTCGATGGCTTTATCCACCAGCGGCTTGTATTCGATCACCTTGGTGATTTCGATGCCGCAGGAGGCCGTCAGCAAGGCCTTGGGCTTGGCGTCTTCAATCCGTACTGCCAGTTCGTGGGCGGCAAAACCGCCGAACACCACAGAGTGGATGGCACCAAGGCGGGCGCAGGCCAGCATGGCAATGGCGGCCTGGGGGATCATCGGCATATAGATGATTACCCGGTCGCCTTTTTCGATACCGCGATCACGCAGGGCGCCGGCAAAGCTGGCCACTTCGTCACGCAGTTCGTTGTAGGTGAATGTCTGGCGGGTATCGGTAACGGGAGAATCGTAAATCAGTGCGGTCTGGTCGCCGCGGCCGGCGCGGATGTTGGCGTCCAGCGCTACGTCACTGGTATTGAGTACACCATCGGGAAACCATTCGCCGTGGCCGTTATCCTTGGCCTGCCAGATGGTCCTGGGTGGCTCGATCCAGTCGATGTTTTGCGCCTGGTCGCGCCAGAAGTCGTCCCGCTGATCAATCGACCGACGGAATTCGGCGTTGTAGCTCATGTG
Source organism: Marinobacter sp. L-46 (assembly GCF_056859535.1). Classification (NCBI taxonomy): domain Bacteria; kingdom Pseudomonadati; phylum Pseudomonadota; class Gammaproteobacteria; order Pseudomonadales; family Marinobacteraceae; genus Marinobacter; species Marinobacter sp. L-46. The sequence goes on along the minus strand of NZ_JBSXOP010000059.1, from coordinate 20,590 downwards.
CTCCACCTCAGTTGTATCGTTTTTTGTTTTAGGGTTGATGGCTACAACTGTAGGGGCTTTGAAAAAGGGGGCTACTAGACCATAGGCGTAGTTTTGATCGGTTCCGGGCCTATTCTGTGACGGAATTGACTTTCGTCACCTCTGCCGACACGTTGCCCTGTCCAAAGCGGGCGCTGATGGCCTGGCCGGCTGACAGCTGATCGGCACTCCGTACGATGCGGTTCTTGTCATCCCGCACGATGGCGTAGCCGCGGCCAAGGGTGGCCAGCGGGCTGACCACATTCAGGGTCTGGGCGTTCAACTTGAGCTTTTCCTGCTGCTGCCGCAGGTTCTGGCGAATGGCTTTGTTCAGCCTTTCATTCAGCCGCTGCACCTGCTCCCCGGCAGTTTGCAGGGTTTTTGCTGGCGATTGGGTGCCCAGGCGCTGGGCCAGGTGTCCGGTTTTAAGCTGCTGTTGCTGCAGCTTCAGGTTCATGGCCTTGTTCAGGCGCATGTCCAGCTCGTCCATGCGCTGGGCTTTGTCCTGGAGTTCCCGGCGCGGGTCCCGAAGCCTTGCGGCCAGGTGGCCGAGTTGCTGGTCTAGCCGGAGCAGCAAGCGGCGGGCGGATTGCCCCAGCCGGAGTTGCTGTTCAGCCAGGCGGCGCAGCCACTGGCTTTGATCCGGCGAGATTTTTTCCGCTGCGGCAGAGGGGGTGGGTGCCCGAAGGTCTGCCACGAAATCGGCGATGGTAACGTCCACTTCGTGGCCCACTGCACTGACGGTGGGAATAGAGCATCCGGCAATCGCCCGGGCGACGGCTTCTTCGTTAAAGCACCAGAGGTCCTCCAGCGAGCCGCCGCCCCGGCCAATGATCAGCACATCCGCCACGCCGTGGCGCTGGGCGCGATCGATGGCGTTCACAATGTCGGCCGTCGCAGCCTGGCCCTGAACGGCCGTGGGGTAGAGCGTGACCGGAATGGCCGGGCAACGCCGTGCCAGCACGGTGAGAATGTCGTGAATGGCTGCGCCGGTGGGTGATGTGACTACGCCAATATGGCGCGGGGTAACGGGCAGGGGCTTTTTACGGGCCGGGTCGAACAGGCCCTCGGCCTGCAGTTTCATTTTCAGGGCTTCAAATGCCTGCTGCAGCGGCCCCAGGCCGGCAGGTTCCAGGTGTTCTACGATGATCTGGAAGTCACCCCGGTTCTCGTAGAGGGTCACCTTGCCGCGAATGCGGATCTGGTCGCCTTCTTTCGGCAGGGTGCGAATACGCTGGTTCGCCCCGCGAAACATGGCGCAGCGGATCTGGCATTTCTGGTCTTTCAGCGAAAAGTACCAGTGGCCGGACGATGGCCGGGAAAAGCTGGACAATTCGCCTTCCACCCACACCTGCATGAAGCTGGATTCGAGCAGGTGCCTGGCCTGATGATTGAGTTCGGAAACGCTCAGTGCTCTTGGGCGGGTGTCCGGATAGGGGGGTATCAAAGGGCGGGCTCCCGGTTTTTTCATACGCAATAGCCGAAGGTGACAGGCAAAAATAACGTAAATTCAGAAAGATGCAACCAAACCGCAAAAACCCTGCGGTTTACTGTGTTCTGTCACCACTTTATAATAGATCGATTAAGGATTTTGCTTTGTTGCACCGCCGCGGGTGCAGCGGGGAAATTCCAAACTTAGCATGTTCAAAAGGCGGACCCAAATGCTGCGTATTGCCGAAGAAGCCCTCACGTTTGATGACGTTCTCCTGGTTCCCGGATTCTCGGAAGTTCTACCTCACCAGGTTGAGCTGAAAACCCAGTTGACCAAAGGTATCACCCTGAACATTCCGCTGGTATCAGCGGCCATGGACACGGTAACCGAAGCTGAGCTGGCGATCGCCATGGCGCAGGAAGGCGGCATTGGCATCATGCACAAGAACATGACGGTTGAACAGCAAGCTGCTGCGGTACGCAAGGTCAAGAAATACGAAAGCGGTGTGGTGAAAGACCCGATTACCGTTAACCCGGACACCACCGTGCGGGAACTGGTTGATATCACCATGGCCAACAGCATCTCCGGCCTGCCGGTGGTGGATGGCAACGACCTGGTAGGTATCGTTACCGGCCGTGATATCCGCTTTGAAAGCCGCATGGATACCCCGGTGCGGGATATCATGACGCCGAAAGACAAGCTGGTGACTGTCAAAGAAGGCGCCAGCCTTGAAGATGTGAAAGAGCTGCTGCACCGCCATCGCATCGAGAAAGTGCTGGTGGTAAACGACGACTTCCAGCTGCGCGGCCTGATTACTGTTAAAGATATCCAGAAGGCCAAGGATTACCCGCTGGCCTGTAAAGACGAGCAGGGCCGTCTGCGTGTTGGTGCTGCGGTGGGTACCGGTGGCGACACTGAAGCCCGTATTGCCGCACTGGCCGAAGCCGGTGTAGATGTGATCGTGGTAGACACTGCCCACGGCCACTCAAAGGGTGTGATTGACCGGGTTCGCTGGGTCAAGCAGAACTACCCGGATGTGCAGGTGATTGGTGGCAATATTGCGACTTCCGCCGCAGCCATCGCCCTGGCCGACGCAGGCGCAGATGCCGTGAAGGTTGGTATTGGCCCCGGCTCCATCTGCACCACCCGTATTGTGGCAGGTATTGGCGTACCTCAGATTTCTGCGGTTTCCAATGTAGCTGCTGCCCTGAAAGAGCGCGGTGTGCCGTTGATTGCCGACGGTGGCATCCGGTTCTCCGGTGATATCGCCAAGGCCATTGCCGCTGGCGCCCACGCGGTGATGGTTGGCAGCCTGCTGGCCGGTACTGACGAAGCCCCGGGTGAAGTTGAACTGTTCCAGGGTCGTAGCTATAAGGCCTACCGTGGTATGGGTTCCCTGGGTGCCATGGGGCAGGGCTCCAGCGACCGTTACTTCCAAGACGCCAGCAAAGGTATTGAAAAGCTGGTTCCGGAAGGTATCGAAGGTCGTGTTGCCTGCAAGGGCCCGATGCGTAACATCGTGCACCAGCTGGTTGGCGGCCTGCGTGCCTCCATGGGTTACACCGGCAGCGCCACCATGGACGACATGCGTACCAAGCCTGAATTTGTGCGGATTACCAATGCCGGTATGCGTGAGAGCCACGTTCATGACGTGACCATCACCAAGGAAGCGCCGAACTACCGCATCGGTTAATTCAGCCTGATCTGATGCGGCTCGGTTTCCGGGCCGCGTTGTTTTTTTAAAGCCCGAGGACTCCATGGCTCAGAACATTCACGACCACCGTATCCTGATTCTTGATTTCGGTTCCCAGTACACCCAGCTGATTGCCCGTCGCGTTCGGGAAATCGGGGTTTACTGCGAGATCAAGGCCTTTGATATCACAGACGAAGAACTCGCCGAGTTCAATCCCAAAGGCATCATCCTGGCCGGTGGTCCGGAGTCGGTAACCCAGCTGGGTGGTCCCCGTGCTCCGGAAGGCCTGTTCGACAAGGGTATCCCGGTTCTGGGCATTTGCTACGGCATGCAGACCATGGCCGAGCAGCTCGGCGGCCGGGTGGCCAGCTCCGAGAAGCGCGAGTTCGGTTATGCCCAGGTTAAGGTTCGTGCCAAGGGCCCACTGCTGGCAGACATTACCGACCATCTGACGCCGGCTGGTGATTCCCTGCTGGACGTATGGATGAGCCACGGCGACAAAGTGGTCGCCATGCCGGAAGGCTTCGAGCTGCTGGCCTCCACCGAAAGCGCACCGGTTGCCGCCATGCAGGACCTGAGCCGCAACCTGTACGGCGTTCAGTTTCATCCGGAAGTCACTCACACCCTGCAGGGTAAGCGCATCCTCGAGCACTTTGTCCTGACCATCTCCGGTTGTGAGGCTCTGTGGACCCCGGCCAAGATCGTTGACGATGCCGTTCGCCAGATTCGCGAGCAGGTGGGTTCCGACAAGGTGCTGCTGGGCTTGTCCGGCGGTGTTGATTCCTCGGTCACCGCCGCGCTGCTGCACAAGGCCATTGGTGAGCAGCTGACCTGCGTGTTCGTGGATAATGGCCTGCTGCGCCTGCACGAAGGCGACCAGGTGATGGACATGTTCGCCAGCAATATGGGCGTAAAGGTTATCCGTGCCGATGCCGAAGACCTGTTCCTGTCCAAGCTCAAGGGCGAGAACGATCCGGAGCAGAAGCGCAAGATCATCGGTAATACCTTTATTGATGTGTTCGATGCTGAAGCCGCGAAGATCAAGGATGTGAACTGGCTGGCCCAGGGCACCATCTATCCGGACGTGATTGAATCCGCTGCGTCCAAAACCGGTAAAGCCCATGTTATCAAGTCCCACCATAATGTGGGTGGCTTGCCGGAAACCATGAAGATGAAACTGGTGGAGCCGCTGCGCGAGCTGTTCAAGGACGAAGTCCGCAAGATCGGCCTCGAACTTGGCCTGCCGTACGACATGGTCTACCGCCACCCGTTCCCGGGGCCGGGTCTGGGCGTTCGTATCCTTGGCGAAGTAAAGAAAGAGTACGCCGAGATCCTGCGCCGCGCCGATGCCATTTTCCTGGAAGAGCTGCACCGCGCGGACCTGTACCACAAAACCAGCCAGGCTTTTGCCGTGTTCCTGCCGGTGAAATCCGTGGGTGTAGTGGGTGATGCCCGCCGCTACGAATACGTGATCGCGATCCGTGCCGTGGAAACCGTGGACTTTATGACAGCACGCTGGGCGCGGCTCCCGTACGAACTGCTGGAAACCGTATCCAACCGGATCATTAACGAAATCTCCGGCGTCTCGCGGGTTACCTACGATATCTCTTCCAAGCCGCCTGCGACCATTGAGTGGGAGTAGGGGGCAGGGCTGACTAGCATCAGAAGGCGGCAAGCAGAAATGCTTGCCGCCTTTTTTCGTTTTCAGGTCGTCATTCGGCGGTCAGCAACATCTTGACCGCTTTCTCCTTCGCCGCCTGGCTGAAGATGTCGTAGGCTTTTTCGATGTCATTGAGTTTGAGGCGGTGAGTGACCAGGTCAGCAGGCTTCACATCGCCACTCTCGACCACCTTCATCAACACCGGAATGGTGTTAGTGCTTACCAGGCCGGTGCGCACCGTGATGTTTTTGATCCATAGGTCCTGCAGCCGGAACTCCACGCTCTTGCCGTGTACACCGATGTTCGCGATGTTGCCGCCGGCGCGAATAATGCTCTGGCAGATATCGAAGGTCTCGGGTATACCGACCGCCTCCATGGCGACGTCTACACCCTCACCGTTGGTCAGTTCTTTGATGGTTTCGATCGGATTTCTGGCGATGGTGTCTGTGGCCCCCAGCATCTTGGCCATCGCCAGGCGGTTCTCGTCCGGATCAATCATGATGATGCGCGAAGGTGAGTAGAAGCGGGAGGTCATTACGGCGGCCAGTCCGATGGGGCCGGCGCCGATGATGGCGACTGTGTCGCCCAGTTTGACTTCGCCGTTGAGAGCGCCAATCTCGTGTCCTGTGGGCAGGATGTCGCTGAGCATCACCGCAGCAGCCGGGTCCATGCCTGCAGGCAGGGGATACAGGCTGTTGTCGGCATGGGGGATGCGTACATACTCGGCCTGGGTGCCATCGATCAAATGCCCCAGAATCCAGCCGCCGTCCCGGCAATGGGCATAGATGCCGCGCTTGCAGTAGTCGCAACGGCCGCAGGAGGTGACGCAGGAAATCAACACCTTATCGCCAACTTTGATGTTGGTTACACCGTCACCAACTTCTTCAACCACTCCCACGCCTTCGTGGCCGAGAGTACGGCCTTTCGTGACCGCTGGCACATCGCCTTTCAGAATGTGGAGGTCGGTGCCGCAAATGGTGGTATGGGTGATGCGCACCACGGCATCTGTGGGTTTCTCGATTGCAGGCTGTGGCTTGTCTTCCCAGCTGCGCTTTCCTGGTCCGTGAAATACCAGTGCTTTCATAACGTTCTCTCCTTGAAGGGTGCAAGGCTGCCACTGCCAGCCTGGGCAACGATAGCCTTGCATAGACTGCGCTGATTGAAACTGACTCATGTCATTATAGGCAGTGAGTGGGGAAAATGTATGGCAGTTTAAAGACTGAAGATCCTTCTTCTGGTGAGGGCGTGCCCGGCGCCGTCGCTTGGTTAAGAAGGCGAATAATGGTATTTTCGTGGCGCTTTCGGGGTTGGCCACTATCGTAGTTGTATAAGGCGCTATCAGCAGAGCCGCGTTTATGTCGGAATTACCAAAGAATGACGAATACTGGATGGCTCGTGCACTGGTGCTGGCGGAACGGGCGGCCTCGATAGGCGAAGTGCCCGTTGGTGCGATTGTTGTCCGTCATGGCCAGGAGCTGGGCGTGGGTTACAATGCACCCATTACCGGTTGTGACCCCACGGCCCATGCGGAGATTCGGGCCTTGCGCGACGCCTCCGCCAGGGTAGGAAATTACCGGCTGACCGGGGCAACCTTATACGTCACGCTTGAGCCTTGCACCATGTGCGTGGGAGCCATTGTGCACAGCCGCATCAGTCGTCTTGTGTATGGTGCCCGCGAGCCCAAAGCGGGCGCGGTTGAATCTGCCCGGTGCACGCTGGACGAAGCCCACCTTAACTGGCAAGTGGATGCAGAAGGCGGGGTTCTGGAAGGCGAGTGCGGCCAGATTATCAGCGATTTTTTCAGCCGGCGGCGGGCCGAGATTCGACGGCGGCGTAAACAGAATTCAGGGAAGGAGTAATTCTACGTGAAAGTACTTGTCACCGGCGGTGCCGGTTATATCGGCAGCCATGTGGTCCGGCAGCTGGCCGCAGCAGGCCACGACATTGTGGTATTTGATAACCTGTCCACCGGCTATCGCTGGGCGGTCACTGCCGGCGAGCTGGTGGTGGGCGACCTGGCGGACGAGCAGGCGATTGAGGCGGTTTTCGCCCGGCATAAGTTTGAGGCGGTCCTGCATTTTGCCGCGAACATTGTGGTGCCGGAATCGGTCAGTAATCCGCTGAAGTACTACAGCAACAACACCCGCAACACCCTGAACCTGCTGAAAGCGGTGGAAAGCCACCAGGTTCCCTACATGGTGTTTTCCTCCACGGCCGCTGTGTATGGCATGCCGGAAGAAACGGTACTGACCGAAGACCTCCCGCTGGCGCCCATCAATCCCTACGGTGCTTCGAAGATGATGAGCGAGCGCATGATGATGGACCTGGCCGCGGCCAGCAGCCTGAACTATGTGATTCTGCGCTACTTCAACGTGGCCGGTGCTAACCCCGAAGGACTTCTGGGCCAGGCAACGCCGGAAGCGACTCACCTGATCAAGGTGGCCAGCGAGTGCGTGACCGGGCAGCGCGAGGGCATGAGCGTCTTCGGCACGGATTACGAAACCCGCGATGGCACCTGCATCCGCGATTACATCCACGTGGAAGACCTGGCCAAGGCCCATGTGATGGCGCTGGATTATATGGCCGGAGGCGGGGAATCGCAGGTGCTGAACTGTGGCTACGGCCGCGGCTTTACCGTGCGGGAAGTGATTGATGTGGTAAAGCAGGAATCCGGTGTGGATTTCCCGGTCACCGAAACCGGCCGCCGCGCCGGAGACCCGGCTGCCTTGATGGCCGACAACACGCGAATCAAGAAAGTTCTGGGCTGGCAGCCGGATTACGATGACCTCAATACCATCGTGCGCACCGCGCTGGCCTGGGAAAAGATCTGGCTGCAGAAAAAAGCCGCTGATTGACGCACTTTTCAACGAAATTCAGGAACAGTTACATGAAAATCACGATTTTCGGAACCGGTTATGTTGGCTTGGTGACGGGTGCCTGCCTGGCGGACGTGGGGCACCACGTGCTGTGCATGGATGTCGACCAGGGCAAGATCGAAAAGCTGAAGAACGGCCAGATCCCCATCTATGAGCCGGGCCTGGATAACATCGTCAAGCACACGGTCGAAGCGGGCCGCCTTTCCTTTACCACCGATACTGAAGAAGCCGTCAAGCACGGCACCTTGCAGTTCATCGCCGTGGGCACGCCGCCGGATGAAGACGGCTCTGCCGACCTGCAATATGTGCTGGCCGTGGCCAAGTCCATCGGCCAGTACATGGATGATTACAAGGTGGTGGTGGACAAATCCACCGTACCGGTTGGCACCGGCGACAAGGTGAAAGCGGCGGTTCGTGCGCAGCTGGATCATCGCAGCCTGGAGCTGGATTTCGATGTGGTCTCCAACCCGGAGTTCCTGAAAGAAGGGGCGGCCATCAACGACTTCATGAAGCCGGACCGGATTGTGGTGGGCACCGATAGCGAACAAGCCGCGGACCTGCTGCGCGAAGTTTACTACCCGTTCAACCGCAGCCACGACCGGATGATCTTCATGGACATCCGTTCCGCCGAGCTGACCAAGTACGCCGCCAACGCCATGCTGGCCACCAAGATCAGCTTCATGAACGAAGTGGCCAACCTGGCCGAGCGCCTGGGCGCGGATATCGAGGAAGTGCGCCGCGGTATCGGTTCCGACCCCCGTATCGGCTACCACTTTATCTATCCCGGCTGCGGCTACGGCGGCTCCTGCTTCCCGAAAGACGTCCAGGCCCTGGCCCGCACCGCCCGAGACTGTGATTACGAATCCAAGCTGCTGAATGCCGTAGAAGCGGTGAACTACGCCCAGAAGCACGTGCTGTTCGACAAGATCAGCCATTACTTCCAGGGCGACCTGAAGGGTAAAGTCATTGCCTTGTGGGGGCTGGCTTTCAAGCCGAACACCGACGACATGCGTGAAGCCTCGGCCCGCACCCTGATGGAAGACCTATGGAAAGCCGGGGCCACCGTGCAGGCCTTCGATCCGGAAGCCATGGAAGAAACCCAGCGTATCTACGGTGACCAGGATGGCCTGACCCTGTGCGGTACCAAGGAGCAGGCCCTCAAAGGCGCCGATGCCCTGGCCATCTGCACCGAGTGGAAAGAATTCCGTTCCCCGGATTTCGACGTGGTGTCCAACACCCTCAAGCATCCGGTGGTCTTTGATGGTCGTAACCTGTACGAGCCGGAAATGCTCGAGCGCTATGGTTTGATCTACTACGCCATCGGCCGCGGCCGTAACCAGTTCCATTCGGCGCTCTGAGCCGGGGAGGGCAGGTGATGTTCCAGCTACACGAACGTCTGGCGGCAGACACCCATAACCTGGGGTGCAGCCAACTGTGCGAAATCCTGCTGATGAACGACCGCACCTGGCCCTGGATTATCCTGGTGCCGGCGGTGCCGGATATTCGGGAGATCTACCGGCTCGGCAAAGAGCAGCAGCAGCGTTTGCTGGAAGAATCGTCGACCCTGAGCCAGGGCATGATGGAGATCTTCGGTGGCAACAAGATGAACGTGGCGGCGCTGGGTAACATGGTGCCGCAGCTTCACCTGCACCACATCGTACGCTTTGAAGGCGACCCGGCCTGGCCGGGCCCGGTATGGGGTAAGCAGCCGCCGGTTCGCTACGAGGACGGCGAACTGGAACAGATCAAGGCAAAGCTCAAGCCGCTGCTCCAGCAACTGGCCTGAGTACTCTTTGGTATTACTCCCGGCCCTGCTGCCACTGCGCCAGGGTCTGGGAACCTACCAGAATCATCCGAAGCTCCGTCTTCAGCTTGGCTTTCAGCTCCTCCCGCTCTTTGGGTGTGGCATCCAGCGCTTCCGCGCCCTGATTGAACACCAGGGTAACCATGGACTCGGCCACCAGCCGGGCATCCGCCAGCGGCTTGTTCTGCTCCTCGGCAAACCGGTGCAAATCATCGGCCAGCTCCGTCACGAAGTGATCAATCTCCGCCTTCACCGCCGTCCGGAACGGCTTCGACACCCCGGTACGCTCCCGCAGCATCAGCCGGAACAGATTGGCGTTATTGCCCAGATACTCCATAAACGTATCCACCGACGTAGAAATAGCACTGCCGTCGCGCACAATCCGCTTGCGGGCCTGCCGCATCAGCTGTCGCAGCGCCACACCGCCTTCGTCCACCAATGCCAGCCCCAGCTCATCCAGCTCGGCAAAGTGCCGGTAAAACGACGTTGGCGCAATCCCGGCCTCCCGGGCAACCTCCCGCAAACTGAGACTGCCAAAGCCCCGATCCGCGCTCAGCTGTGCCAGGGCCGCATCCATTAGCGCCCGCCGGGTTTTCTGTTTCTGTTCCGCTCTGGTGGCCAACTTACAACTCCATCCGCCGGTCAAACCATGCATTCTAGCCCCCGGTTTTTTGATAGTCACCTTTACCCCCGATTTGCGGTGCCTGACGCCTGATTTTCAATCCCAATATGTTTATAATGAGCGGCTTTCATTTGTGCCGGCCCAACATCTTTGAGGTCGGGAACACAATAGCGTCAGGTGGGGGAAAGGCCTTCCGAAAATTTGCGGAGCCATGGATGGCGGAGCAGAAGCGCACAGGGATGTCTCGAGCGTTTTTCGGAAGGCCTTTCCCCCACCTGATGCGGGCGCCGATCGCCCAGAATTCAAAGTCAAACGTACACATTAAACGTAACGGGAACCGATATGCGCAGTCATTATTGCGGTGGGATCAACGAATCTCACATTGATCAGGAAGTTACACTCTGCGGATGGGTACACCGCCGCCGTGACCACGGTGGGGTAATTTTCCTGGATCTGCGGGATCGGGATGGCATGTCCCAGGTGGTTGTCGACCCGGACACCCCGGAAAGCTTTGCCCTGGCAGAGAAAGTTCGCAGCGAGTTTGTGGTTAAAGTAACCGGCCGCGTGCGTCGTCGCCCGGCAGGTACCGAAAACAACAACATGCCGACCGGCCAGGTGGAGCTGCTGGGCAAGGAAGTCACCATCCTGAACGCCGCCGCCACGCCTCCGTTCCCGCTGGATGAGCATGTAGACGTTGGTGAAGACGTTCGCCTGCGCTACCGCTTTATCGACCTGCGCCGTCCTGAAATGATCAACCGCCTGCGTTTCCGTTCGCGGGTAACCAGCTACATCCGTAACTTCCTGGACAGCCGCGGCTTCATGGATGTGGAAACCCCCATCCTGACCCGTGCCACACCGGAAGGTGCCCGCGACTACCTGGTGCCGAGCCGTACCCACGAAGGCTCCTTCTTCGCGCTGCCCCAGTCTCCGCAGCTGTTCAAGCAGATGCTGATGGTGTCCGGCGTTGATCGTTACTACCAGATTGCCAAGTGCTTCCGTGACGAAGACCTGCGGGCCGATCGTCAGCCGGAATTCACCCAGGTAGACATCGAGGCCTCTTTCATTGATGAAGAGGCCCTGATGAAGCTGAACGAAGACATGATCCGTGCACTGTTCAAAGACGTGCTGGATGTCGACCTGCCGGAATTCCCGCGCATGCCGTACTCCGAGGCCATGCAGCGCTACGGCAGCGACAAGCCGGACCTGCGTATCCCGCTCGAGCTGCAAGACGTGGGCGACCTGGTTGAAAGTGTCGACTTCAAGGTGTTTGCCGGCCCCGCCAAGGACCCGAAAGGCCGCGTGGCCGCCCTGCGTGTGCCCAAAGGTGCCGAGCTGACCCGTAAGCAGATTGACGACTACACCAAGTTTGTTGGTATCTATGGCGCTAAAGGCCTGGCCTACATCAAGGTCAACGAGCTGGCCAAGGGCGCAGAAGGCCTGCAGTCTCCGATTGTTAAGTTCCTGGGTGATGACGTTGCCCTGGCTATCATGGAGCGCGTGGGCGCAGAAGACGGCGACATCGTGTTCTTCGGTGCCGACAAGGCTACCGTGGTGAACGAAGCCCTGGGTGCCCTGCGCATCAAGGTTGGCCACGACCTGAACATGCTCACCTGCGAGTGGGCTCCGATGTGGGTTGTGGACTTTCCGATGTTCGAAGAACTGCCGGACGGCGGCCTGACGGCTATCCACCACCCGTTCACCGCACCGTCCTGCAGCCCGGAAGACCTGGCCGCAGACCCGGCGAATGCATTGTCCCGTGCCTATGACATGGTTCTGAACGGTACCGAGCTGGGTGGTGGTTCCATCCGTATCCACGACGAGAAAATGCAGGAAGCCGTATTCCGCATCCTCGGCATTGGCGAGGAAGAAGCCCGCGCCAAGTTCGGCTTCCTGCTGGATGCCCTGAAGTTCGGTTGCCCGCCGCACGGTGGTCTGGCCTTTGGCCTGGATCGCCTGGTGATGCTGATGACCGGTTCTTCGTCTATCCGCGATGTCATCGCCTTCCCGAAAACCCAGAGCGCCACCTGTCTGATGACCCAGGCGCCGGGCGAGGTTGATGAAAAGCAGCTGAAAGAACTGCACATCCGCCTGCGCCGCTCTGCCAAGGCCGTTGAAGGCAACAAGGCAGAAGACAAAGAGTAAGGGCACAATGCCGGAGGTGGTGCGCCACCTCCGGCCTGGCCAAACTCTCCCACTTCCGAGGGCAGACGGATGGCAATCATCCTGGGGGTAGACCCCGGTTCCCGAATTACCGGTTATGGCATCATCCGCGTGGAAGGTCGCACCATCGAGTACATCGACAGCGGCTGCATCCGGGTGGGGGAAAAGCCCATGGCCGAGCGTCTGCAAACCATCTTCCAAAGCCTTGCGCTTCTCATTGGCGAGTATCGCCCTGAAGAATTTGCCATCGAGCAGGTGTTTATGGCCCGCAACCCGGATTCCGCCCTGAAACTGGGGCAGGCCAGGGGAGCCGCCATTGTCAGTGCTGCCAACAGTGGTCTGGCGGTACACGAGTACTCGGCCCGGCAGGTCAAGCAGGCGGTGGTGGGTACCGGTGGTGCGGACAAGTCCCAGGTGCAGCATATGGTACAGGCGCTGCTGGGGTTGTCCCGCAAGCCCCAGGCCGATGCTGCCGATGCCCTGGCTATTGCCCTTTGCCATGCCCATATGAACCAGAGTGTCATGAAGCTGGCACGGTCTGGTGGCAAGGTGCGTAGCGGGCGTGTGCGACAACAATAACCGGCTGGCAACAGCTACAGGAGTCCTGCTTTGATTGGTCGTATTCGAGGAAAATTGCTGGAGAAGGCGCCGGGGCACGTTCTGGTGGAATGCTCCGGCCTGGGTTACGAAATCGACATTCCCTACACCACGTTTTTTCATCTTCCGGATGCGGGCCAGGAAGTCACCCTGCACACCCATTTTGCGGTGCGGGAAGATGCCCAGAGCCTGTTCGGCTTTGCCTCACGGCTCGACCGTGATTTGTTCCGCCTGCTGATCAAGGTTAACGGTGTAGGCCCCAAGCTGGCGGTAGGCATACTCTCTGGCCTGGATGCGCAGCAGTTTATCCGCTGCGTGGAAGTGAAAGACGTCAACGCCCTGGTGAAACTGCCCGGTGTCGGCAAAAAGACTGCAGAGCGACTGCTGATCGAGATGGCGGACCGTATCGGCCAGCTGGAAGGGCAGTTTGTGCCGACGATGCCGGACACCCCGGCTGCATCCGGTGGCCCAGGCAACCACTCGCCAACAGGCCCGGACCCGCGGGACGAAGCAGAAGCGGCCCTGATTGCCCTGGGCTACAAACCCCAGGAAGCGGCAAAGGCCATCAGCAAGGTAGCCGAGCCGGAGATGACCAGCGAAATGCTGATCCGGCTTGCCCTGAAGAACATGATACCGGCCGGGTGATGTCCCGGCTTTTTTGTGTCGCTCCATGACACTATTGTGTAGAGAGCGTAACGTGACTCGAACCAAGCCCTTTGTACAATTGGTGCAACCTGGAATTCAGGGGCAACCAATGGGCACGTTGTTTATTCCCAGCAAGCGGATAATGCCATGATTGAATCGGACCGACTGATATCGGCGACAGCCGGAGACTACGAAGAAGTGCAGGACCGGGCCATCCGGCCTACGCTGCTATCCGAGTATGTTGGCCAGCCCAGTGTCCGTGAACAGATGGAGATCTTCATTTCTGCCGCCCGTGCCCGGCAGGAAGCCCTGGACCACGTGTTGATCTTCGGCCCGCCGGGGCTGGGTAAAACCACGCTGGCCAACATCATTGCCAACGAGATGGGGGTGTCTATCAAGACCACCTCCGGACCGGTGCTCGAGAAAGCCGGCGACCTGGCCGCCATGCTCACCAACCTGGAAGAAGGCGATGTCCTGTTTATCGACGAGATTCATCGCCTGAGCGCTGCGGTTGAAGAAGTGCTGTATCCGGCCATGGAAGACTACCAGCTGGATATTATGATCGGAGAAGGGCCGGCCGCCCGCTCCATCAAGCTGGACTTGCCACCGTTCACGCTGGTGGGTGCCACCACCCGTGCCGGCCTGCTGACTTCGCCGTTGCGGGATCGCTTTGGCATTGTGCAGCGGCTTGAGTTCTATAACACCCAGGACCTTACCCACATCATCATCCGTTCGGCCCGCCTGTCGTCAGTGAAAATTGATGAGTCCGGTGCCTTCGAGATTGCCCGCCGCTCCCGGGGCACACCACGGATTGCCAACCGGCTGCTGCGCCGGGTGCGGGACTTCGCGGAAGTGCGTTCAGACGGTCATATCACCGCCGATATCGCCGACCAGGCCCTGAATATGCTGAAAGTAGACAGCCAGGGCTTTGATCACATGGACCGCCGCCTGTTACTGGCGATGATCGAAAAGTTTGATGGTGGGCCGGTGGGCGTAGAGAGCCTGGCGGCAGCAATCAGCGAGGAGCGGGGCACCATCGAGGATGTGCTGGAACCGTTCCTGATCCAGCAAGGCTACATGGTGCGCACCCCCCGGGGGCGTATGGTGACCTCCAACGCCTACCAGCATTTCGGTGTGGTGCCGCCGAAATCCGGTAGGGAGGAAGATCGTTTTGACTGAGAACAGCCCGAATATCTTCGAACTACCTATCAGGGTGTATATAGAAGATACGGATGCCGGTGGTATTGTTTTCCACGCCAAGTACCTGCACTACATGGAGCGGGCACGAACCGAATGGGTTCGCAGCCGGGGTGTGGGCCTTCGGGCTGGCCTTGAGGACAACATCAGCTACGTAGTGCAGCGCATGAACATCCATTACCGGACGCCGGCAAAGCTGGATGACCAGCTGCTGGTTACTGCCGAGCCGGTGGCATCGTCCCGGGTATGGATGAGCTTTCGCCAGCAGGTACTGAAGGCGGAGAGCCGGGAGTTATTGTGTGAGGCAGAAGTGCGGGTGGCGTGCATTGCACTGGATACCGGGAAGCCCCGCCGCTTGCCGGAAAACATGTTGGAGATTCTTAAGAACTCCGCGTAACGAATTGAAAAATATAAACTTGGTCGGGAGTAGATAGTGGAAGCGGAACTTTCAGTCTGGCATCTGATTGCGAACGCCGGGGTACTGGTGCAACTGGTTATGTTGCTGCTGGTGGCAGCCTCGGTTATGTCCTGGGCTTTAATCTTTCAGCGCCTGCAGGTGTTTCGCAAGGCCAAGCGTGCGCAGCTGGCCTTTGAAGAAAGGTTCTGGTCTGGCATGGACCTGGGCCAGCTGTACAAGGAAGTAAGCTCAGACCCCACGCCGTACTCCGGCATGGAGGCGGTGTTCCGGTCCGGTTTCAAGGAATTTTCCCGCCTGCGCCAGCAAAGCCGGGACGCAGATGCGGTCATGGAAGGTGCCCAGCGCGCCATGCGGGTGGCCTTCTCCCGGGAGCAGGAGCGGCTCGAAACCCATTTGCCGTTCCTGGCTACGGTGGGTTCCACCAGTCCCTACGTGGGCCTGTTCGGTACCGTTTGGGGCATCATGAACTCCTTCCGGGGCCTGGCGCAGGTTCAGCAGGCAACCCTGGCTACGGTTGCGCCGGGCATTTCCGAAGCTCTGATCGCCACCGCCATGGGTCTTTTTGCCGCGATTCCGGCGGTTATTGCCTACAACCGGTTCGCAGCTATGTCTGATGCCTTGCTGAAGAACTACGAGACCTTCGCGGAGGAATTCTCCAGCATCCTGCATCGCCGGGTTCACAACAACGACCAGGCCGCAGGCTGATGGCTGACACCGGGCAAAGGGGAGAAGCGGTATGAAAGGCATGGGAATGATGCCCCAGCAGCGGCGCAGGCCGATGTCGGAAATCAACGTGGTGCCCTACATTGACGTAATGCTGGTGCTGCTGGTGATCTTTATGGTGACGGCGCCGATGCTCACCCAGGGGGTGATGGTGGATTTGCCGGAGACCACGTCTGACCCGATCCAGCAGGACAAAGACGTGGAATCCATTACCGTGTCGGTGGATGCCAATGGCGCCTATTACCTGGAAGTGGGTGATCGTGGCGGCGATCCGATGTCGCTGGACGAAGTGACCGACCAGGTGGCGAAGATTCTTTCCCAGCGGGCCAACAGTGAAATCATGGTACGCGGGGACGAGTTTGTGGATTACGGTGTTGTGGTGCGCCTGATGGCGGCACTGCAGGCGGCCGGCGCCAGTGGCGTTGGACTTATCACAGACATGCCCGACACTAACCCGTAACAAGGTGGCGAACGAGTTGTGACAGGTCACGAACGGGAAACGATCAGTACCGATACGCCACCGTGGAAGTCGCCGGTTGTGTTATCGGTGGTGCTGCATGTGTTGCTTCTGGTGATTGCCCTGGCAGGCTGGTCGTGGACCAATCCTGTACAGGAACCGGAGCCCCGCAGTATCTCGGCAAGGCTGGTAAGCCCCGAGCCCAAACCCAGCCCGGTGGTCGACGAGCAGGATCAGCGAGACAAGGAAGAAGAGCGTCGCCTGCAGGAAGAGAAAGAGCGGCAGCAAGCGGAAGCCGAGCGCAAGCGGCAACAGGAAGAAGCCAGGCGCAAAGAGGCCGAAGAGCAGGCTCGCAAGCGAGAGCAGGAGCGCAAACAGCAGGAGGCGAAAGCCCGGGAGCTGGCCGAGCAACAGGCTCGCGAGAAAGAAGCCGCCCGCCAGAAAGCGGAAGCCGAGGCAAAGCAGCGTGCTCGCCAGAAAGCCGAGCAGGAACAGCGTGCCCGCGAAGAGGCTAAGCGTAAGGCGGAAGAAGAGCAGCGCCGCCGTGAGGAGGCCGAACGCCAGCGCCAGGAACAGCAAGCCCGGGAAGAGGCAGAGCGCAAACGCAAAGAAGCCGAGCGCCGCCTGAAAGAACAGCAGCTGGAAGCACTGGCTGAGCAGGCGCGGCAGGAACGTGAGGCAGAAGCACGGCGCCAGCAGGAGGCAGCAGCGGCACGAGCCCGGGAAGCCCGGATGCTCAGTGACAGCGAAAAGTACCAGGCCCTGATTCGGGACCGTCTGAGCCAGGCCTGGTATCCGCCGTCTTCCGCCACAGAGAACATGGTGGCCAGGCTGCAGATCACCCTGTTGCCGACCGGGGAACTCGCCAATGTGCGGCTGGTCAGCAGTAGTGGTAATACAGCATTCGATAACTCGGCGCTGGGTGCGGCCCGCTCGCTTAACCGCTACCCGGTACCGGACGACAGGGATACTTTCGAGCGGTACTTCCGCCAGTTTACGATTGAATTCAATCCGCAACGCCTGCGGTGAGGCCAGGGACTGATATGACACAAAAAACGAGTTGCCATAAAACAACCGTGAAAATGCTCCTGACCGGCTGGCTGGCAGCGATGATGCTGTCGGCAGGTAACGCCAGCGCCGAGCTGCTGATCCGGATAACCGAAGGGGCGAACTCGGCCATTCCGGTGTCGGTTGTGCCGTTTGCCGAAAGCGGCGCCATGCCGCCGGGCGACAAGGTGAGCAGTATCGTACAGGGCGACCTCACCATGAGCGGTGAGTTCCGCACGCTTGAACCCTCGAAAATGCTGAGCCTGCCATCGAAGGGTTCGGATGTGTACTTCCGGGACTGGCGCATGCTCGGCCAGCGCTATGTGCTGGTAGGCGAACTGACCCGCAGTGGCGACAGGGTTCAGGCCCGCTATGAACTGTTTGATGTAAACCAGGAGAAGCGGATCCTGGGTGAGACCGCAGCTGCCGGTGTTGGCAGCGTCCGCACCCTGGCGCATCACATCAGCGACCGCATTTACGAAGCCATTACCGGAGAGCCGGGCGTGTTCTCCACCAAGCTCGCCTATGTGACGGTGAGCGGTGAGGACGACCAGATGCGTTACCGGCTCCAGGTCAGTGACGTGGACGGCAAGCGGGCAAAAATCCGGCTGGAAAGCCGTGAGCCGATTCTGTCCCCGGCCTGGTCGCCGGACGGCAAGAAGCTGGCCTATGTGTCGTTCGAAACTGGCAAGCCAGCCATCTACGTGCACGAGCTGTCTTCCGGACAGCGGGACAAGGTAGCGGATTTCTCCGGCCTGAACTCGGCCCCGGCCTGGTCGGAAGACGGCAAGTCCCTGTTGATGACCCTGTCCCGTGACGGCAATGCGGAAATCTACCAGATGGACCTGGCCAGCCGGAAAACCACCAAGCTGACCAACCACTGGGCCATCGACACCGAGCCGGCCTGGGACTATGCCAACAAGGGCATTTACTTTACCTCGGACCGTTCCGGTGGCCCGCAGATCTACTTCATGGAGCGCCCGGGTGCCGAGCCGCGCCGGATCACCTTCGGCAGTCGTTACAACGCACGGCCTCGGCCGGATAACAAGGGTGAGTACGTGTATTACGTGCACCAGCGGGACCGGGCATTCCACATTGCCCGCACCAACCTGAAAACCGGTGATGAAAGCATTATCACCCGCACCGAATCGGATGAATCACCCAGTGTGTCGCCCAATGGCCGACTGCTGATCTATGCCACCGGCCAGAACGGAGCCAGCGTGTTGACCGTTGTTTCTGCCGACGGCGGTGCGGCCTACAGCCTGCCTGCGGCCGATGGCGATGTAAGAGAACCGGCCTGGGGGCCGATCACCCGCTGAGGCTGTTAGCGCGGGCAGAAAAACTGATTTAAGCAAACTCAAAAAGAGGGAAAGGAAGTATGAAACTGTCATTCTCAACAAAAGTGTTCGCTATGGTACTTTCTGCCGGACTGGTAGCAGGCTGTAGCTCCACCGGCGAAAACATGGAAGACGAAGTCTACGGTTCTGACGTCCAGGCTGTCGGCGGTGATGACGGCTCTACGGTATATGGTGGCGACGATGGCGATGGCGTTTCCTCCGGTGTTCTGAGCGACGAAGAGCGCCAGGCTGCCCGTGAGCAGGCCGAGCAGCAGGCCCTGCGTGATATCACAACCTTCTACTTCGATTTCGATACTTCCGAAATCAAGCAGGAAGCCCGTGACGTGCTGGTTGCCCACGCCCGCTACCTGGCCGACAATCCGCGCCAGCAGGTTCGCCTGGAAGGCCACGCCGATGACCGCGGTACCAAGGAGTACAACCTGGCCCTTGGTGAGCGCCGTGCCAATGCTATCCAGCGTTTCCTGATTGTGAACGGGGCTTCCCGTGGCCAGATGGAAACCGTAAGCTACGGAGAAGAGAAGCCGGCTGTACGTGGCACTTCCGACAGCGCCCGGGCGCAGAACCGTCGCGTAGAGTTGATTTTCCAGTAAACCTTCTGATTAACCGGACGGGCCCATGAGAAAACAGCTCATGGCGACCGTGCTGATCCCGCTGGGCCTTGGCCTGGCGGGAGTCGTTCACGCACAGTCGTCGAATGTCTCCTCCCAGAGCAGTGCCGAACTGTTCTATATGATCCAGCAGTTGCAGGGCGATGTTCGCCGCCTGCAGGGCCGGGTTGAAGAGCAGCAGCATGAAATTAACCGGTTGCAACAGCAGGGCCGGGATCGGTACGTCGACCTGGACCAGCGTATCCTGGATCTCTCCAAGGCGATCGAAGCGCGTCCGGAGCCTGCTGCCGCAAGTTCCGGCGGGGCCTCGGACGCTTCAGGGGGCAGTGGCTCGCAGCCGGTACAGCCGGTGAAGGTTTACCGGTCTCCGGAAGCGGACGAGAAACAGGCCTACGACGAGATCATCAGCCTGATCCGTAACGACAAAGATTACGACGCCGCCATTTCCCGGCTGTATGACTTTGTCGACAAGTATCCCGAAGGCGACCTTACCGTGAATGCCTATTACTGGCTCGGTGAGGTTTATCTGGCAAAGCCGCAGCCCGAGCAGGCCAAGCAGGCGTTCACGATTGTGGCAACCCGCTACAGTGATCACCGCAAAGCGCCAGATGCGGTCTACAAGCTGGGTGTCGCGCTGGATCGGCTGGGCGAGAAAGACGAAGCCGTGCGCCGGATGCAGAGCGTGGTCGATCGTTATCCGCAATCGTCTGCCGCAGACCTGGCTAAAAAATACCTGGACAGTGCAGGAAGTTGATCGCACATTGAACGATCCGGTTGTCCGGTGATCAGTCAGGAAAAAAATATAAAGATTCCCGAAAAAAGGGGTTGATCACCAAAAAAAATTCAGTAATATGTGCGCCTCGTTTGGGTCGTTAGCTCAGTTGGTAGAGCAGTTGGCTTTTAACCAATTGGTCGAAGGTTCGAATCCTTCACGACCCACCAAACACAGAATGCCCGAAACCAACGCGGGTGTTCGCCGGATGAAAGGCCGGCAAAACAGTTACGGGTCGTTAGCTCAGTTGGTAGAGCAGTTGGCTTTTAACCAATTGGTCGAAGGTTCGAATCCTTCACGACCCACCAACAAACCGGAGTGCCTCAGGGCGATTCGGTTGAAAAAAAGAGCCTTCGGGCTCTTTTTTTTTGTTTGCCCGGCGAAGCCGGCAAACCCGGCCATCTGAAAGAAGATGGCGTCACCCCGACTGAGGGGAAGACAATCCGACTGGCAAGGGCGTCACTGGCCAACGGTGGGGTCTGAAGGAAGCCATAGGAAGTTAA